>NZ_JBLWEP010000153.1:1704-5213 GCF_048287355.1 Candidatus Electronema sp. TJ | reverse complement strand
GCTTCTGTTTGCTGAAGGATGACAGCAGATGAATAATCGGTGTGTAATTTCTTGTCAGCTGATGCTGATGACATGCGCAACGTCTGCGCTGCTGGCTGTAACAAGCCAAGCTGTCGCGGCATTTGATGCCACGCAGTTCGTTGTCTCTGCCCGGTCTCAAATTGGCGTGACAACCCAATATGATGGAACCTACAGGACGCTGGCCTATCCTGGCGGAGATGTGCCGAAGGAGACGGGTGTCTGCTGTGATGTCATCGTTCGCGCTCTGAGGGAACAGGATATCGACCTCCAGCGATTGGTGCACGAAGACATGACTCGTTCCTTCAATGCCTACCCGCAGAACTGGGGGCTGAAGAAGCCGGATTCCAACATCGACCACCGGCGTGTGCCCAACTTAGCCTGCTTCTTTCAACGTGCAGGGTGGGCAATTGAATCCGGCACCCAGGCTGCAGACTACGTGCCAGGTGACATTGTGACATGGAAACTCGCCAATGGGCTTCCGCACATCGGCCTGGTCTCCGACAGGAAGACGAGCACCGGAATCCCCTTGATGATCCATAACATCGGCGCAGGAACCAAGGAAGAGGATGTCTTGTTTCGCTTCACAATCACTGGCCACTTCAGACCGAAAAAAAGGAGCGCAGGCTGAGCTGCCGCATTGCGGAATCCCAGCTTTTCACTCCTCCTGCGGCCGCAGTTCACTCAGGCAGACCTCGTTTCCATTATCTTCTTTGCCACATGCCGCAGTTGGGCGCAGGTGCTCTCCCACGCCGATGAGTTGTCGATGAGATGATCAGCCAGCCGGGCTTTGTCTGCCAGAGGCATCTGCGCGGCAATGGCCCGCCAAGCCTGTTCTTCACTGACCTGATCGCGCTCCATGATCCGCCGCAAGCGCACAGTTTCATCCGCATAAACAACCACGATCTGACTGACGCTGTCCTGCCAGCCCGCCTCAAAGAGCAAGGGAATTTCCGCCAGCATCAGCGGCGTGCTTTGCTGCGCCGCCTGCTGGAGCATTGCCTGTTTAGCCAAAGGATGCAGCAGGCCATCCACCTGCTGGCGCAAGGCCGCATCGGCAAAGATGGCCTCGCGCAGTTTGGGACGGTTCAGCTCGCCAGCAGTGAAAAAAGCACGCCCCAAAGCCTGCCGCAGAGCCAGCCAGCCGGGCATGTCTGGCTGAAGCAGCGCACGGCAGATCTGATCAATATCGAGCAGCGGCCAGCCGACTAAGTCGGCAAGAAAACGGCAGGCACGGCTTTTGCCGGAACCAATGCCGCCGGTGATGCCGATCAGCTCAGGCAAGAGGGAACTGCTCCCGCAGCTGGTCAAGCACCGCCTGCATGTCTGGCCAAAGCGGGGCCGTGAAGCGGCAGGCTTGGCCGGTCGCTGGATGGATGAAGGCCAGCTCTGAGGCGTGGAGCATTTGCCGCTCGGCCTGCACCGTCTGGCTTTTGCCGCCGTAGAGGGCATCGCCCAGCACCGGTGCGCCGATGGATGACATGTGCACCCGGATTTGATGTGTGCGGCCTGTTTCAATGGCGATCTCTGCCAAACAGCAGCCGTTGCGGAAGCGTTCGAGAATACGCCACGCGCTTGCTGCCGGGCGGCCATCGCGCTGACGCACGGCCATCTTCTGCCGGTTGACAGGATGCCTGCCGATGGGAGCTTCTATGCGGCCAGCATCGCCAGCTGGGCTGCGCACAAGCAGGGCGTGGTAGGTTTTGCGGATGTGCCGTTCCTTGAAAGCGGCTGAGAGCAGGCGGTGCATGGCCTCGGTGCGGGCGGCGAGCATGATGCCGGAGGTGTCTTTGTCAAGACGGTGGACAAGACCAGGCCGTTCGCTGTCGAGCAGCTCAAGCTCGCCGTAGCGGTGGAGCAGTCCGTTGACCAAAGTGCCGTCGTTATGACCGGCAGCGGGATGCACAACCAAGCCCGGCGGCTTGCTGATCACCGCCAGATGTTCGTCTTCGTGAATGATGCGGAAATCAACCGGCTGCGGCTGTAGACGGTTTGTACTAGCAGGAACTGCGGGCAATGCAATGGTGACACTGTCACCAGTCCGCAGCTTGCAGCCCGGCTTGACCGCCTCGCTGTTCACCAGCACAGCACCAGAGCGGATCAGCCGGTCAAGGCTGGAGCGGGTTTGCTCCGGCAGGCAGCGCACCAAGTAATGATCCAAGCGCAGCCCAGCCTCGTGCGGCCGCACCAGCAGGGAAGTGGCTGCGCTGTTCAGGCGAACATCTCCTCCAGCTGCTGCTCGACCTGCTCCTCATCCATCTGCCGGGCCACGGACAGCTCGCGGATAAGCAGGCTCTTGGCCGTGTCCATCATCTTCCGCTCACCGTAGGACAACTCCTTGTCACCTTTGAGCAGCAGCAGGTCGCGCACCACTGTTGCCACCTCAAAGGCGGAACCGGTTTTGATCTTGTCCATGTAATCACGGTAGCGGCGGTTCCACGTCTGGGCACTGACTTTGCTGTCCCGGTCTCTGAGAATACTCTCGATCTGTTTGACCTCGTTCTGCGAGATCACTGGCCGCAGCCCAACAGTGCGGCTGCTGGCGGTCGGGATCATGATGGTCATGCCGCTTTCCAGCAGCTTGAGGACGTAGAAGGTCTGATCTATCCCTCCGACCTTTTGCACTTTGATGGTTTCAATCTGACCGACCCCATGAGTGGGATAAACGGCCATGTCGCCCGCTGCGAATCTCTTGTTTTCCTTGACTTCGCTCATGATGCCTCCGGCTGACCGCATTGTGCAGACAAACTGAACTGCTCAGGGGCATAACAATAACATATTTTTTTAGTTATGGCAAATCAAGGAATTTGAAGATGTGCATCAGCACCGCTGCTGCTCGGCGGTGCGGCCATTGATCTGACTCATGCACCGTTCCACGCCTTGGTTGATGAACAGCTCAACTGCCTCTTGAATCAGCGGCAGGCGGCTGTTGAACAGCTCCAGCTCATCGCCGCTGAAGGCGGAAAGCACGTAGCGGTCCACCGGCATTCCTTGGCCCTGCTCATTGCGCGGCGGGCGGCCTATGCCGATTTTCAGCCGGGCGAAATCCGAGCTGCCAAGATGCTGGATGAGCGAACGGATACCGTTGTGGCCACCTGCGCCGCCCTTGGCAGCGACTTTAATCCGGCCCGGAGGCAAATCAAGATCATCGTGCAGCACCAAGATGCCCTCCGGCGCAAGGCGGTGGAACTCAGCGAAGCGGGCCGCGCATTCACCGGAGCGGTTCATGTAGGTTTGCGGCTTGATCAGAAAGATCCGCTGGCCGTTCAATCGCCCGCTGCCGCAGATGCCCTGCCATTTCTCGCTGGTCAGCGGCCAGCAATGCTGATCGGCAAGATAATCGAGCGCAAGAAAGCCTGCGTTATGCCGGGTCAGCTCGTATTCCGGGCCGGGATTGCCTAGGCCGACAATCAGATATCCATCTGTCATTTGTCTGTAAAATAGAAAACCGGAAGAAGCAGACGTTCTTCCGGTTTTATGTGTGTAGGGCG
>NZ_JBLWEP010000153.1:0-1360 GCF_048287355.1 Candidatus Electronema sp. TJ | reverse complement strand
TTCTGGATTTCCTGCACCACGGCATGACGCTCGGCCTTCTCGTCGCCCTCAATCTTCAGCGTGACCACCGCGTTGCGGCTATGAATGAAGAGCAAATCTTTATACAGAGCCGCCGCGTCAAATTCCAGCGGCATGGCAGCTTGGCCCTTGCCGTACACCACTGCCGGAGTCTTCTTGGCTGCCCGCATCCGCCGGCATTCGCCTTTGCCAAAAGCCGTCCGTTTGGCGGCCGACATGTTCACTTGCAGCATACTGTTCTCCCTTTCAGCAAAATATCAAGAAAAAGGCGGCAGAGCGGGCAATCAGCTCCTGCCGACGTTTTTCAGCGGAATTATCAGACAAATAGATAACTAACCGAATCTTCAGAATGAATGCGACTGATCGCCTCGCCCAGCAACTCGCCCACCGACAGCACCACGATGCGGTCGCAGCGTTCGGCCTTGTCACGCAGAGGGATGGAATTGGTCACCACCAGCGACTTGATCTCCGAGGCGTTGAGCCGGTCAATGGCCGGGCCGGAAAGCACAGCGTGCGAGCAGCAGGCGTGGACTTCTTTTGCCCCGCACTCCTTCAGCTTGGCCGCCGCGCCGCAGAGGGTGCCAGCAGTGTCCACCATGTCATCAAGCAGAATGGCGGTTCTGCCCTGCACGTTGCCGATGACATTCATCGCCTCGCACTCGTTGGCCCGCTCCCGCCGCTTGTCAATGATGGCCAAATCGGCATTGAGGCGTTTGGCGAAGGCGCGGGTGCGCTCCACGCCGCCTGCGTCCGGCGAGACCATGACCACGTCGTCATCAATGTTCTTGCGGATGTACTCCAGCATCACCGGCGCGGAATAGAGATGATCCACCGGGATGTTGAAGAATCCCTGAATCTGGCCCGCATGAAGATCCATGCACAGAGCGCGCCGTGTGCCAACGGCCATCAACATCTCCGCCACCGCCTTGGCCGTGATCGGTACACGCGGCTTGGTTTTGCGGTCTTGGCGGGCATAGCCGTAATAGGGCATGACAGCGGTGATCCGCCGCGCCGAGGCCCGACGCAGCGCGTCCACCATGATCAGCAGCTCCATCAGGTGGTCGTTGACCGGCGTGCAGGTTGGCTGAATGACAAAAACATCTGTGCCGCGCACGTTCTCGCCGATCTCCACCGAAATCTCACCGTCGCTGAACTTTTTCACTTCCGCGCTGGAAAGCGGGATGTCTAAGTAGTTGCAAATTTCGCGCGCGATTTCCGGGTTGGCGTTGCCGGTGAAGACCTTCATTACGTTGGGCATGTCAAAATCTCACATGATTCTGGCAGAAAAATGGCTGGGGCGGGAGGATTCGAACCCCCGAATGCAAGGATCAAAACCTTGTGT
>NZ_JBLWEP010000152.1:0-5245 GCF_048287355.1 Candidatus Electronema sp. TJ | reverse complement strand
CTGCTGCTGACCTGAACCATGACGAACTGGCCCGGAGAGGCCGCAGCGGCGATCTTCGGCGCATGGACGGTGAGCCGGAAGACCTCGGCGGACAGCGGCTCGTTGGCGAGGATGCGGCTTTGCTGCTGGGATGGAGGCATATTATTTATCTTTTTTCAGGCAGGCCGCGCCGCCATTTCAAGCAAAATGCCAATGATCTTGCCCGGATTTTCAATCGAGTATTCATCCAAATCAATATGAATATTCCGTTCTTCCATTTTCAGAAATTTCCAAGCGGTTCCGCTCGTGACTGCGCCGTAAACGCTTGCAGCGTCCTCGCTCTTCTCCGCCGCATTGAACATCTTTGCCGCGACCATCTCCGCGATGCACTGCCCAAGCCCGCCGATGATGTTTTCATTCTTTGCCTCAACCACGGCAATGACCGGGCTGTTCAGCATGAGCTGCTCCGGCGACGCGCTGATGATGAAATCACAGAAGCCGTTCAGCCCCTTTTCCTTATCAACATTGAACTCAATGCCGGAGAAGAGGCTGACGCTGTGCTTGAGCATCTTCCGCAGCTCCACGAGCACAGGGGAGATGATCAGTTCCGAACGGGCTTTCTCCGTGTTGACCGCCCGGGCCAGCGGCACGTTCTCTTGCAGCAGCTCGGCAAACGCCGGACGAAGATCAGCCTTGGGCGCGGCGGCAAACAATCCCTGCTGCTCAACCAGCCGCACGTCGAGCTTCTGTTTGACGGCTTTCAGGTCAAAGTCGCTGTAGGGCATGATGATTCCAGCTGAAAAAGGAACAGACGCAAAATCGGGCGGTGCTTTGGATGTCAGTCAGGTATAATACCCGGCACAGGCTTCTGCTTCAACAAAAACACTCCGCTGCACGGAGGCGGACAATGGACACGATCTATTTCATTTACAGTTTGATCTTCGGCGCGCTGGTCGGCTCCTTTCTCAATGTGGTCATTCTCCGCCTGCCGGAGGAAGGCCAGTCCGTGGTTTTCCCGGCCTCGCACTGCCCGAAATGCCAGACCAAGCTGCGCTGGTTCGAGAACATCCCTGTTCTGAGCTGGCTGGCGCTGCGGGGAAAATGCCGAACCTGCAAGGCTCCCATCTCGCTGCAATATCCAGTGGTCGAATTGAGCATGGCCCTGCTTTCCGGGGCGCTGTGGCGGCACTTCGGCCCCTCTTTCGCCCTGCTCTATTACTTTCTCTTTGCCGCCGCGCTGCTGGCGATCATTTTCATAGACCTGGAGCACCAGATCATCCCCAATCAGATCAGCCTGCCAGGCATTGTCATCGGCTTTGCCGGCTCTTTGCTCAATCCCTGGGTCACGTGGCAGCAGGCCGGGCTGGGTGTGCTGTTCGGCGGGGGAATACTTTGGGGCGTGGCAGTTGGTTATGCCCTGCTGACCGGCAAAGAGGGCATGGGGTTCGGCGATGTTAAGCTGCTGGCGATGATCGGGGCCTTTCTCGGCTGGCAGAGCCTGCTCTATGTGGTCTTTGCCAGTTCGCTCGCCGGTTCGGTGATTGGCGGGCTGTCCCTGCTGCTGCAAAAGAAAGACAGGCAGACCCGCATTCCTTTCGGGCCGTTCCTTTCCTTGGCCGCTTTGTCGTGGCTCTTTTTTCAGCAGGAAATCTTGGCGGCGTGGCTGTGGTATCTGGGCATCATCCGCTGACCGTCCGCTTTTCGCTGCGGCAGACAAAGCCCAGCTGACGCAATTGACGGGCCGGCCAGCAGGAAGCGCTGCTGCTGGCCGACCTTTGTTCTCTTTTTACAGCACCGCTGTCACTGTGTTGCTCGGT
Organism: Candidatus Electronema sp. TJ; assembly: GCF_048287355.1. Classification (NCBI taxonomy): domain Bacteria; kingdom Pseudomonadati; phylum Thermodesulfobacteriota; class Desulfobulbia; order Desulfobulbales; family Desulfobulbaceae; genus Candidatus Electronema; species Candidatus Electronema sp. TJ. Next base: position 3,449 of record NZ_JBLWEP010000152.1, on the reverse strand, counting down.
GTTCCTGCTCCAGCGGCATTCTCCGCAATGACCCGGAATTCAAGTTCCACGTTGCGGGCCAAGTCTGTCAGTTCAATCTTCAAAGAGGTGGACGTGCCTTTCAGCAGCCAAGCTCCAGCAGGATTGACTGTCCTCGCCTCCGCCTTGTAGAAAGCCGGTCTGCCGCCGCTTGTCGGCTTTTCCCAAACCAGCTGCGCTTGTCCCGCGCTTTGTCGGGGAATATCCAGGCTGCCTGGCTGGCCTGGAGGAGCAAGCGGAGTCGGCTCCGCTCTTGGTCCCCAGCCAATCAGGCTCAAGTCCGCCGGAGTTCTGGCGGTGAATTCCGCATATGAGACATTGTTCTTCATAGTCCCGGTCAAATCGGAGAAAGCGTCGGTTTTGACCTCTGTGGCCGCCTTGGACGCGGCCTGCGCCGCGAGCTGCGCATCATGCGCGGCTGCGGCTGCGTCCCGCTCTGCCTGCATTTGCGCCACAGACACAGGGGGTGATGGAAATACTTCTGGATTGGCGGTGAAACCTGCGATCATGCTGTCCGCAAGCGCCAGAATGTGAGCAGCATCCAAAGGAAATTGAGCCATGTCAGTCCTCCATTGAATTTGATGTGCCGCAGATGAGGCTTGATCTGCGCTTCATGAGACTCAATCCGCAGCTGATTCGCAGGTCATCCGCTCCAGACAGAACTTGAGCCGCGCCTGCTCAGGCTTCATTTGTAACGCGCAATGCTTGAAAGTGCAACAGATTAAACGCGAGGAGCTGCGGATCAGATTCGTTTTGCGGCGGATCAGGCCGCACGGGCGGCAGATTTTGCCGCTTGGCCTGCTGATTGCGCGGCTGAACTGCTGGCTGAAGCGTCTTGGGCCGCGCCTTTGCTGACCCGTTCTGCGGATTTTTCCCGGTCAGCCGGGCAATGGCCCGCAGCTGCTGCGCGGCGCAGGACACGAGGAGCTGCTTTGCCGCTCTGCTGCGCCGCTGCGGTGTGATTTTTGTGGGAGGGAGGCAGTTTTTTGAGTAATCTGGCAGGAGATGCCTCGTCAGCGGCGCGAGAACGTTTGAACTGATCTTGTTGTGAGGGACTGCATGGATTGGCTGGAGCGGATTAAAGAAGCATGGCGCTGGGTGCCAAAGAATCCAGATGTGATTTGGAGCGGTTGGGGACTTATGGCCGTTTCAGCAGGCATAACTGTTCTCTTTTTTGTCTGTTCCAAGCTCTATGCCTGCCTGCGCAAGCCTAAGGCGGTTTCCGTCCAGCCTGATGTCAGCGCATTGCCGACCGGAAGTGTGCTGACCTTTGAGCAGTACAAGAAAGACCTGCTTGAGCTGCATGAAAAATACGTTCTGGAGAAGCAGAAACGGGAAGATATTGAGCGGAAGTTAGCCAATCCTGATGAGAGTTACCAAGAGAAGCTGCGGCTGCTGGAAGAATCGCAGGAAAAATTGCAGCAATTAGCAGGCAGTCTGCCCAAGGAGCAGCTGGCCGAGGCTGAGGAGCGGCTGGCGCAGGGTGATACCGAGCTGGCCGAGCAGCTTTTTGACCGGGTGGCCGCAGAGACAGGCCAGACAGCGGCGGCGGCACTGCTCCAAAGCGGGCGGCTGGCCAAGGACAGGCTGGATTACAGCAAGGCCCTGCGCAATTATGCTGCCGCCGTTGCCCTTGCGCCGGACAATCCCGATTATCTGCTTCCAGCCGGGCAGATGGCCTATCAGATGGGCGAGTATCAGCAGGCGGAAGAATGGCTGGCGCATCTGCTGGCAATCCGGGAGCAGGAAGGCGAAGAGAATGCCGAGCTGGGCCTTGCTTTGAATGACTTGGCAGGGGTTTATGCCGATCAGGGCCGTTACGAGGAAGCAGAGCCGCTACACAAGCGGTCGCTGGAGATTCGGGAAAAGAAGCTCGGCAAAGACCATCCTGATGTGGCAGAAAGCCTGAACAATCTGGCTTTGCTGTATGACTCGCGGGGTCGTTGCGAGGAAGCTGAGCCGCTGTACAAGCGGTCGCTGGAGATTTGGGAAAAAGCTCTCGGAAAGGAACACCCTCACGTGGCAGCTGCCCTGAACAATCTGGCCGCGCTGTATGACTCGCGGGGCCGTTGCGAGGAAGCTGAGCCGTTGTACAAGCGGTCGCTGGAGATTTGGGAAAAAGCTCTCGGAAAGGAACACCCGCACGTGGCGGTTTCCCTGAACAATCTGGCCGCGCTGTATTACTCGCAGAGTCGGTACGAGGAAGCCGAGCCGTTGTACAAGCGTGATCTGGAGATTTCCGAGAAATCCCTTGGTAAAGACCATCCTGACGTGGCGGCTTCCCTGAACAATCTGGCCTTGCTGTATAAATCGCAGGGCCGTTACGAGGAATCCGAGCCGCTGTATCAGCGGGCATTGACCATTCTCAAGGCAAAATTCCCCGGAGGCCACCCGGATATTGACACGTTTCAGGCAAATTACAACAAGCTGAAGGAAAAGATGCAGGCACGATAGGGGCGGTTCGCGAACCGCGCCCTATAGCGGAACGATTCCGGCGGACGACAAAATTTATAGAAAACAACCATTATAGAGGCGCATCGTATGCAAACGCAGGCTGCAAAGCTGTCCAGCAAAGGAAATATTGCCATTCCCAAAGAAATCATTGCCCGGCACAGGTGGAAAATCGGCCAGGAGCTTGAGCTGATTGACACCGAAGAAGGCATTCTCCTGAAAGCGGCTCCGGCATTCAAGCCGACCAAGCTTGATGAGGTTGCCGGCATGTTGCAGCGCACAGGGAAAACCGTCTCGCTGGAGGAGATGGAGGAAGCTGTCCGAAAGGGTGCGCAGGAGCGGAAGTAAAGGGTTGCAGCACGATCAAAAACAGAAATGAAATGGCAGGAATGGCAGACGTTGGCGGACAACGCCGCGTATTGGGATGACCGGAACGAGAAAGGATTGCTGAAGGCGGAATATGTGGCAGGTCACACCTTGCGCCTGTGGTTTGAAGACGATCTTGATGTTTCGATTTACGAACTGGATTTTTATCCCCTGCTGGTGGAGGAGAATCCCGGCGGCGTGTTTGATGTGTTAAGAGATGCAGAGCGGTTCCGTTGCGCGCGTGGAGAATATGCCCTGATCTGGCCCGATCCTGAAACTGGCGCAGACGATGGCCAGACTATAGATGTTGCCCCGGAATGCGTGCGCTTCTTCTGCGAACGGTACGGCAAAGTGCTGAAAACATCTCCCTCCCGCGCCGCATGGACGGACAAATGCGCTGCCTGAAACGGTAGGGGCGGTTCATGAACCGCGCCCTACAGCGGACCAGAGAGCAGCGGGCGGATGTCAGCCAGCGTTTCCTGCACAAGCAGCTTCAGGAGCATCTGGCGAAGAGACAGGAACAGTCTGCGTCGTCACTGCGGCTGGCCGGGATGTGCGCCCTGCCCTTCCTCTTTCACCGCAACAAACGAAGCGAAGTTGATCCAGCGGAAATA
>NZ_JBLWEP010000151.1:0-5368 GCF_048287355.1 Candidatus Electronema sp. TJ | reverse complement strand
GAGGAGGACGAGGCGGACAAAGACCTGAGCGGGCTGGTCATCGAGCAGGTGCGGCGGGTGATGAGCAGGCCGGGCGGCGACATCCTCGTTTTCATGCCCACCGAGCGCGACATCCTTGAGACCACGGATGCGCTGAAGAAGCAGCTTGAGGGCCAAGCACTGGTATTGCCACTCTTTGGCCGTCTGCAAGGCGGCGAGCAGCGGCGCATCTTCCTGCCCGCGCAGCAGCGCAAGATTATTGTCGCCACCAACGTGGCCGAGACCTCCATCACAGTGCCGGGCATTGAGACGGTGATAGACACCGGCCTGGCCCGCATCTCCCGCTACAGCCCGCGCTCCGGCACCACCAGCCTGCCAGTGGCGCGTGTCTCGCGGGCGAGCTGCGACCAGCGCAAAGGCCGCTGCGGGCGCATCGGGCCGGGCCGCTGCATCCGCCTCTACAGCGAGGAGGACTACCTTTCGCGGCCAGAGTTCACCCTGCCGGAGCTGCTGCGCTCCAACTTAGCGGAAGTCATCTTGCAGATGACCGCGCTGCACCTGCCGCCGCCCAGCCAGTTCCCTTTCCTTGATCCGCCCGCAGCGCAGTCTATCAGCGACGGATACAGGACGCTGCGGGAATTGGGCGCACTCAGTCCTGAACACCGCCTGAGCGAGCGCGGCAAGATCATGGCGCGGCTGCCGCTGGATCCGCGCATTTCCCGGATGATCATTGAAAGCGCGGACCTGGGTTCGCTGCGGGAAGTGAGCATCATCGCTGCGGCCTTGGCCATCCAAGACCCGCGCATCGTCCCGGCGGAGAAGAAGGAGAAGGCGCGGCAGGCGCATTTGCAGTTCGCCGCGCCGGGGTCTGATCTGCTGACGCTGGTGAATTTGTGGGATCAATGTAGGGGCAAAAAATCTTTTGCCCCTACCTCTGGTGAACTTCGCCGCTTCTGCACAACCAACTTCTGTTCCTGGCAGCGAATGCGGGAGTGGTTCGACATCCATGAGCAAATCCTGCGCATTATCAGCCAGCATGAGGAGTTCGCCCCAGCCTTGATGCGGATGAGCGGGGACGGAGCTGCGCCTGCTTCGCCGGAAGCGGTGCATCAGGCGGTCACTGCCGGTTTCCTCCGCAACATTGCCACCAAGAAGGAGAAGAACACCTACCTCATCAGCGGCAACCGCGAGGCGGTGATTTTCCCCGGCTCCACCCTGTACAACAAGGGCGGCCAATGGCTGGTGGCGACGGACTTTGTCCAGACTTCGCAGCTCTTTGCCCGCATGGCCGCGACCATAGACGTGAGCTGGCTGGAACGACTTGGCGGTGATCTGTGCAAGCGGTCGTACTCTGACCCGCACTGGGAGAAGAAGGCCGGGCAGGTGGTCGCCCTCGAAAAGGTCTCGCTCTTCGGCCTGATCATTGCTGCCGACCGCAAAGTGAACTACGGGCGCATCAGCCAGCAGGCGGCTGAGGAGGCGCGGACGATCTTCATCCGCGACGCGCTGGTTGCTGGCGAGCTGGAGGGGACGTATCCCTTTTTGCAGCACAATCTCGACCTGCTGCGGCGGCTGGAGGAGCTGGAGGAGCGGCTGCGTCGGCGCGGAATGCTTGTTGACGAGCAGGCCCAATATGACTTCTACGAGCAGCGGCTTGGCCTGGTTTATGACCGCTTCACCCTCAACCGCTTTCTCCGCGACAAGGCCAAGCAGCGGCAGCCGGGCGAGGAGGCGGACGCTTTTCTGCGGATGCGCGAGGAGGATGTCTGCCGCAACCAGCCGGACAGCGAGGCACTCTACCGCTTTCCTGAGACCCTGCAAACGCCACAGGGCAGCCTGAAGCTGCACTACGCCTTCCAGCCTGGGCAGGAGGACGACGGCGTGACCGTGGACATCCCCGCGTCCTGCTGCGCGGCCCTCTCGCCCGCGCTGTTTGAATGGCTGGTGCCGGGCCTGCTGCCGGAGAAGGTCTTGGCCTTGCTGCGCAGTCTGCCCAAGCGTCTGCGCCGCCAGCTTGTGCCGCTGCCCGATGCGGCGGATGCCATCTTGGACAGCCTCAGCGTCGGGCATGGCTCGCTCTATCCCGCCTTGGAGCAGGCCATCCTGCGCCGCTTTCAGATGACCGTGACACGGGCCGATTGGCAGTTGGACGCTTTGCCGCAACATCTGCGGATGCGCTTCCGCTTGTGCGACGAGCAGGGCCAGCCTGTGCTCTGCACGCGCAGTTTCCAAGAGCTGGCGCAGCATTGCGCCTTGCCGAAAACCAGCCCTGCAAAAGGCGGCCCGCCTGCCAGCAGCGGCGCGAATCTGCCCGCAAGCAGGGGCCTGACAAGCTGGGAGTTTGATGTCCCGCCGCAGCCTCTTCCGGTTCACGATGCGCAAAAACGCATGACCGGGCTGCACCATCCTGCGCTTTTTCTTGAGGAAAAGAACGGCCAGCCGCAGAGCGTCGCGCTCCGCTACATCCCTGACCCGGAGCAGGCACGGCAGCTCAACCGCGCCGGGCTGCGCTTCCTCTTCGGACTGCAATTTCCGGGCGATATCCCCGCGATAAGCAGGGAGTGCAAGGCGGCAGTGGCCGGGCAGACAGCAGCTTGGATTTCGCTGGGCTTGAAGGGCGGTGCGGCGGCGGCCAACGAGCTGCTGCGCGCTGCTGTCCTTGACCGTTTATTTCAGTTGGACAATTTAGATGGCCTGCCGAGCAAAACACAGTTTGCCGCCACGGTCGCTGCCCTGAAAGAGCAGGGCCTGCTGCGGCAGGGGCGTGCCTTGCTTAACCAGATTGTGGACTTGCTCGCAGTGCGGCGGCAGGTGCAGACCGTGCTGACGCAGAGCCGCCAGCGCAGCGGCAATCTTGGCGGCGGGCATGTCCGCTTTGCTGAATATCAGCAGCTGCTTGAGGGCCTGATGCCGCAGGATTTCCTCGCCGCGCTGCCCTTGGCGGAGCTGACCGAGCGCAAACGCTGGCTGCTTGCCTTGGCCAAGCGCATTGAGCGGGCCGAGCATGGCCCGCTGAAAGATGCCGAAAAAGCCAAGCGGGTGCAGCCGTTTATCGAGCAGCTGCGGCGGCTGACGCAGGAGAACAGCGGCCCGCGCTGCCAAGCCTGCCGCGAGGAGCTGGCCCTGTTCCGGCGCATGGTGGAAGAGTTCAAGGTCTCGGTCTTCGCCCCGGAAATCGGCACGGCTCTTCCCGTGTCAGAAAAACGGCTGGACGCGCAGAGGAAGCAGTCGGAGGAGCTGTGTCGGAGGGTGGAGTGAGGGGAAGATGCGCTCAAGTCCAACCAAGCATGGAGGGATCCCCTATGCTGGCATGGAGGCATGCTCCAACGAGCTTGGAGACATCCTCCAACCCAGCTTGGAGGATCACGCCATGCTTGGTTGGAAATTCACTCCATGCTAGCATCGAGATTTCTTCCAACGTAGCATGGAGTGCCTCTCCATGCTGGCATTGACTTTTCCTTCATGCTGGCATCGAGATTTTCTCCATGCTGGCATGGAGCGGAAGCTTGGCCCTGATGTGCGCATGGGCGGCGGGCTGCTTCGAGGGGTTTTCTCTGTTGACTTTGGGGGATATGCGCTGTAAACAGCAGGCTGCTGCAAGCGGAGGTGCTGTGTCCGCATAGACAGAAGTGTCGCGCCGCTCGTCGGCAATTTCTGCAAGAGGTCTCTTCTTATGCCGCCTTTTGATTTGAGCCTGATGACCATCGGTGCCGGCCTGCTGATTTTCTGCTCCCGGATTGTTGATGTCTCGCTCGGCACCCTGCGCACCATCAGCATCGTGCAAGGCCGCAAATGGATGGCCTTCTGGCTCGGTTTCTTCGAGGTGATACTCTGGCTGATTGTCATCTCGGCAGTCATCCACAGGATACAGGACAATCCGGTGCTCGGCATCTTCTACGCCTTCGGTTTCGCAGCCGGCAACATGGTTGGCATAGAACTGGAGCACTGGCTGGCTCTGGGGCATATCATCCTCCGGGTCATCAGCAGGGAGCGCAGCAAGGAGCTGACCAGCTGCATCCGGGTGAACGGCTTTTCTGTCACTGTGTTCCACGGCGAGGGCAAGGACGGCCCGGTAGACGAGCTGTACATCGTCTGCCGCCGCCGGGATTTGAAGCCGCTGCTCCGGCTGGTGCAGGACATCGATCCGGGCGCGTTTTATGTGACTGAGCAGGCCGGAGCGGTGAGCAAGATTTATCGGCCCGTGATGCAGCAGGTCACAGGCTGGCGGGCAATTTTCAAGAGGAAGTGATGGCGACAGACATGGACACCGCTTACTTGATCGAACTCTTCTTCAGCGGCCTGACGCGGGGCGCGATCTACGCTCTGATCGCCTTGGGCTACACAATGGTGTACGGCATCATCGGCCTGATCAATTTCGCCCACGGCGAGATTTACATGATCGGAGCCTTCACCGCCTACATAGCAGCCACAGTGCTCGGCATGTACGGTTTTCCGGCAGCGTCGGTCTTTGCGCTTGCCGTGCTGGCGGCTGCGGTCTGGGCCGGAGCCTACGGTTTCACCGTGGAGCGGCTGGCCTACAAGCCGCTGCGGAATGCGCCCCGGCTCTCGCCGCTGATCTCGGCCATTGGCATGTCCATTTTTTTGCAGAATTATGTCCTGCTGGCCCAGACCCCAGACTTTCTGCCCTTCCCGGAGCTGATCCCCGCCTTTGAGCTGCCAGAGAGCCTTGCCGCTGTCACCGGCCCGACCGATCTGGTGATTTTGGCCATCACCGCCGCAGCCATGGCCGCGCTGACCTGGCTGATCAAATTCACCCGCTTGGGCAAGGCGATGCGGGCCACAGCCCAAGACCAGACCATGGCCCTGCTGCTCGGCATCAACATCAACCGGGTCATCTCGGCGACCTTTGTCATCGGCTCCGCGCTGGCCGCGCTGGGCGGTCTGCTCATCGCCTCCCATGTCGGCCAGATCAACATCTCCATCGGTTTTCTCGCGGGCATCAAGGCCTTCACCGCCGCCGTGCTCGGCGGCATCGGCTCGATTCCCGGCGCGGTGCTGGGCAGCTTCATCCTCGGCCTGACCGAAGCCTTTGCCACAGGCTATGTCTCCAGCGACTACGAGGATGTCTTCGCCTTCTCCCTGCTGGTGCTGATCCTCATTTTCCGGCCTGCGGGCATTCTCGGCAAGTCTGCGCCGGAGAAGGTGTGATAGCTGGAGCATCATAAAATGATTCCCTTGCCCTGCATCAGATTATCTGTCTCGTAGATACCGTCTTGCCTGTCAAGTGCTTTTGCCTTCCGCCAAAGACGAGGGGGCATAATTTTCTTGATAAGGATTGCGTGTTTTGAGGACACCGAAGCAAAGATGAACGAGCTTGCGCATCGGGGTGCCGAGAGCGGCCATCTTGGATTTTCCGCGTTCAAGCAGG
>NZ_JBLWEP010000150.1:0-5467 GCF_048287355.1 Candidatus Electronema sp. TJ | reverse complement strand
CGCAAGCAAAACAGCGCAGAAGCTTGTCGCAGCACGTTTTCCTGCTCATGAAGCGGACATTGGACCTCTTGCGCAAGCAGCCGGAGCGGAAAAAATTTCGCCCCGGCTGTTGTGAAGACGCGGCTGGCGGCAATAGCTCTCCGCTTCGTTGCCGGACTTAAATGCTGATTCTTTCGCCGAGGAATTTGGGGTTGGTGTGCAATATCTCGACATCGAGCACGCACATGACTTTGGAAAACACCTCTCTGAGCTTGGTCTTGAAGCCGTAATAGGCGCTCACGTCACGCGCATTCAATCCTGACAGCTCAATGCCATGCGACCTGCCGATATAAACGGCTCTGGTGTTGTGAAACTGCTGGGAAACAACAATGCCTTTGTTCTGCCCGAAGATCTCTTTGAAACGGATGATGGAATCCAAGGTGCGGAACCCGGCATAATCACAGATCACGTCATCCCATTTCACGCCCAGAGCGATTAAATCCCGCTTCATGGTCATCGGCTCATTGTACTGCATGGTGCCGTTGTCGCCGGAAACGATGATCTTTTTGCATTTTCCGCTTTTATACAGCTCTGCCGCAGCAAGAATGCGGTAGTGATAATACATATTCTTCCTGCCGCCGCGCAGCCATTTTGATGTGCCGAGCAGAATGGCGCAATGCACTGGATTCAGCTCGCTGACGCTGTCAAAGGTGTATTGCGCATAGCTGCTGATCAGAAGATTGGCCGCAGTTATGCTGATCAGCAGCGTCAGCGCAAAGGCGGCTGTCCAGACTGCCAGCCGTTTATGCAGTTTTTTCATCGTCTCCCTTCTCCATGTCCGGCAGAACAACTGCCCGGCAATGCTTCAGCGCTCCGCCGGACTGCTCCGGCAGCAGCGCGACAAGGCCCGCCTCTTTGCCCAGAGCAAGAACCGACATCGCCGCAGTGGAAAGCTCCAGCAGGCTGGTCTGTTTAAGAAACTCGGTCCGCGTCCGGCTGCTGAACAGCCCTGCAACAGCTTGCGGCAAGGTCTGGCGCAGGCGGTCGCGCAGCGCGGCAGGCGGCGCGGCTGTCAGTTCTTCTGGCAGGAAGCGGTGGCCGCAGCGCAGCCAGTCGTAACGAAGCAGCTCAAGCAGCAGCGGGCCGTCACTGCGCTGCCGGATTAATTTCACCAGCATCTGATTCAGCAGAATTTGGGTGTGAGCCAGCCTGAAGAAATCCTCTTCCTTGCAGATTTGCAGCAGGGCTTGAAAAAAAGCAGCCGCATCCTCGTTCTTCTGCCGCAAATAACGCCAAAGCGAGGGGAAAAAGCGGTTGTTGCAAAAGGCCTCCGCGCACTCGCAGAATGCATGCATATCGCGCAGCTCCTCATGCGGCAGCCAGCGCGTGGACAGCACTTCATAGGGCGGCTCAGCGCAATGCAGCAGGCCGAACTCCGCTGCCCGCGCCTGCATTTCAGTGTCCGGCAGCACTTTGAGCAGACCGAGCTGGATATAATGCGGACAGCAGCGGAAAACCCGGTTGAACGATTCACGGAAGCTGGCTGCGGTCTCTTCCGGCAAACCGAGAATCAGGTCGGCGTGAATGTGAATGCTGTTCAGGGCGACTAAGCGGCGGATGTTCGCTTCTGCTTTGGCCACATCCATGCGTCGTTTGACTGCCGTCAAGGTTTGTTCATTGCAGCTCTGCAATCCGATCTCGAATTGAAACAGATCGCAGGGTGCTTGTTCGAGCAGGGCAAACAATTCTTCAGTGAAACGGTCTGGGGCAATCTCAAAATGAAAGCGCACGCCGTCCGCCTCAGCCAAGAGAAACTCCCAAATGGCCAAAGCCCGCTCCGGCTTGTCGTTGAAAGTGCGGTCAACAAATTTAATGATCAGCGGCTTGGCCGCAATCAGCCTGCGCAGCTCCTCTTGCACCAGGTCCAGCGGCTTATGACGCACGCCTTTGGAAAGAGAGGATAAGCAGTACGAGCAGGAAAACGGGCAGCCCCGCGAAGACTCGTAATAGACCTGCCGATTCTTCAAATGGGAGCTGAAATCTTCTGTCTTGTAGGGCGAAGGAAAGCTGCGGCCAGGCGCGGCCTGATAACGCGGCTTCAAAGCACCTTGGCGGAGATCGTGGAAAAACTCGTCTTCTGCGCCTTCAATCTCGCCAAGAAAGACCGTGCAATTGGGCGGCAGTCCAGTCAGCATCTCCGCCTGCGGGCCGCCGAAGATGAGCGGCAGATTTGGCTGCAAACGGGCCAGATCAGCGGTCAAACGGCGGATATAGGCATGATTCCAGACATAGACCGAGAAGAGCAGCGCGTGGGCAGGCTGGCTGCTGATCCGCAGCAAGGTCGGGTAATACGGATCATTGAGCGTGAACTGGCTGAGATGTGTCGGCAGTTCCGGCAGACGGCGTTCCAGCTCGGCGCGCAGGCAGAATTGGGCCAGACAGGAGTGGGTGTAGCGGCAGTTGAGGCTGATCAGATGGAGCATGGGCGTGCGGGGACTGAGTTCTCCGCAGAGTTACCTCAATCCGGGCGGAATTGCAACAGCCGCCTTGCTCTGGCGGGCAATTAAAAGTTCGTCACGCAGGCTGGAACTTGGTATAGTTTCTTCTGGTTCGGCGCGGCTGTTGAAAACGTGTTGAGAACCTGTTGAAAGTTTGTTGATAACTTTTCCGCCACGCTGAAACCGCCGAGTTATCAACAAAGAACTGCACAAGTTATCAACAGTTCAATCCCTTTGAATCCAAGAGCTTGGCTGAGTTTTCAACAAACTAACAGCCCCAATATCAACAAGTCTTTTATATAGGAGCACTACTGCTATGCCGTTTCATTTCAACATTGCCCGGAAAGACCTGCTTGACGCAGTCAGCGCGCAGCAGAACATCGCCAGCAAGAAAGGCACGCTGGCCATTCTCTCCAATGTGCTGCTGGAAGCAAGACACAACGAGGTGGTTTTCACCGGCACCGATTTGGAGGTGAGCCTGCGTCAGACGGTTTCCGCCGAGGTGTTTGCAGAGGGCAGCCTGACCCTGCCTGCGAAGAAGCTCTTTGAGCTGGCCCGCGAATCCAGCTCGGAAACAGTGAATCTCAAGGAAGAAGAGAGAAACTGGGTGCGGATCAGCGCGGGCAGCAGCACCTACCGCCTGGCCGGAATGCTGGCTGATGAGTTTCCCCAGTTTGAATACTACGACGAGCAGGCCTTGGCGGACATCGAGGCTGAGGTGCTCTGCGACCTGATTGACAAGACCAGCTTCTCCATCGCCGCTGACCGGGAGAACATGTACAACCTCACCGCCGCCTTGCTGCAAAAGCGGGAAGAGGAAGGCAAGACCGTGCTGCGCATGGTCACCTCTGACGGACACCGCCTGAGCATCATGAGCCGGGAAGCCGCAGGCATGGCCGGACTGAATTTCGGTCAGTCTATCCTGATCCCGCGCCGGGGCGTGCAGCAGGCGCGCAAGTTCTGCGAAGAGCTGGATGTCTGCCGGATGGGCGTGGAGCAGAAAAAGCTGGTGCTGAAGAGCGAGACTTCTGTTCTCATCATCCGCCTGATGGAAGGCGATTTCCCAGATTTTGAGAACATCCTGCGCACGCTGCCCCAAGACAACAGCATGATCATCAACAAGGGGCTTTTCCTTGAATCGCTGAAGCGGATCAACCTCTTCACCGAAGACATCTTCCACGCCATCCGTTTCGAGGCCCAAGGCAATCGTCTTATTCTGACTTCGGAGAACGCCGACTTCGGCTCGGCTCGGGATGAGATCGAGATCACCTACAGCGGCCACGACCTCTGCATGGGCTTCAACTGCCGCTATTTCATCGAGGCACTCTCGGTTTTGGAAGGCGATGCCATTGCCGCCTCAGTCAGCTCGGACGAAAGCCCCTGCCTGATCAGCTCGGCAGCTGATCCCGGCTTTCTTGGCATCGTCATGCCCATGAAATTGAGCAGCCCGCCGTCCATCGCCTGATGCGGCTGCTGCGCTTTCCTGTCCTCGGCTCAACCAGCAGCCATGCCTTGGAACTTGCCCGGCGCGGCGCGGCGCATGGCACGGTGGTTCAAGCTGATCAGCAGAGCAGCGGACGCGGGCGCGGCAGCAAGCAGTTCTGCTCGCCGCCCGGCGGTCTGTATTTCTCGGTCATTCTCCGGCCAGAGCTGGAGGCTGCGGATTGGCCCCTGCTGACCTTGGCAGCAGGGGTCAGCTTGGCAGCTGCTTTGCGCCAGGCCGCAGGTGTGCAGCCGCAGCTCAAATGGCCGAACGATCTCTATCTTGCTGACCGGAAACTCGGCGGCATACTCACGGAAAGCGGGCCGCTGCGGGCCGGGCGGCCGGAATTTGTCGTGATTGGAGTCGGCATCAACATCGCTGCGCCGCCGGAAGATTTCCCCACGGAACTGCGCAGCAGGATCATCACCTTGGCTGAGGCAGGCGCGGCGGTCAGTCCTGACGAGCTGCTGCCGCTTCTGGTCAATGAGCTGCTGACCGCTCCGGCCCAGCTCAAAGCGGACAAGGCCGCAGTGCTGGCAGCATGGCGGCAGCTGGATTATCTCCTTGGCAGGCCGCTGGAATATGGCGATGCAACGGCGGTCGGCGCAGGGCTGGCTGAGGACGGGCGGTATGTCATCCTCGACTCTTCAGGCAGGGAACACCGGGTGACCGCTGGGGAAATCCGCATGAGCTGCTGCTGCTGACTGAGCTGCGGCTCTGCGCTCTGACAGCAGCCATGCGCAGCCGCAGCTGTGTTATGAAGGGAAAAAGCATTCGCACAACACGAGGAAACTATGGAACGCATGAACTGGGGTTCGACCTTTGCCGTGCATCAGGCCTTTGAGGCGCAGGCTGGCGACAAGATCAAACTGGAGTGGAGCGGCGGCACGCTGGGTTTCATGACCATCATGGCGAAAGCCGACTTTGACGCAGGCCGTTACCGAGGTCCGTATCCCATCGCCAGCGATGTTTCGTGGGCGGTCTGGCAAGTGCTGCAAAGCGGAACTACAGTGGTCTTTGCTGTGGTGGAGCCGCCGGGCGAGAACATTCAGGTGGCAGCGACGCTGGAGAAAGTGCCTTTGCCAGCAATCCCAGGCAATCTCTCGCACGGCGACCTTGAGGCCAATCAGGGCAAGGCGTTGGTCAATGAAGCCTTTGCCTTGACCAATGAACGCCGCGTCAACATCTCCTCACGCGAACCGAGACCCGCAGGCGCGCCGGAGGATCCGGGCAGCGTCCCTGCGCTGATCTTAGACGAGAGGCTCTCTGTCGCGGCGCAGACACATGCAATGAACATGGCGGAGCTGGATTTCTTTGCTCATCGCGGCCAAGACGGCTCATCGCCTTCAGCCCGCGCCGCCGCTGCCGGATGGCCTTGGGGCGCAGGCGAAAACATCAGCGCAGGACATGCCACCGCAGCAGGAGCCATCAAGTCGTGGATGCAAAGTTCCGGGCATCGCTGGAACATGCTGCGGGCGGAATACACGCACATCGGCTTGGGCGTGTA
>NZ_JBLWEP010000149.1:0-5506 GCF_048287355.1 Candidatus Electronema sp. TJ | reverse complement strand
GATTTCTTGTATCATCACCCTATACTAACTCATCACTTGCCATTTGACCACCACCCAAAAAAGAAGGACACAAACTGCTCGGCGGTTTCAGCTCTGAACTGCGCGATCTTCCGTGGAGCATCGCCGGGCCTTTTTGGGGTAAAAGAGAAGAAGGCTCTGTCTATTTTCCCGCGCCTGCAGCAGCGTATTTCAACAAGGAACAAGATGAATACGCTTGGCTGATTCCTTCTCAAGAAACTGGCAGTATTTTTCCCGATCTGCCTGAAGAACTGCGGTCTTTGGTCTTTGCAAACGGAGAAGAAATCTCTGGCAAAGACTTTAGCCCAGCGCAGGGATGGATTGAAGATGCTGCTCTGGAAAAATTTATTCAGAATGGAACTCATGAGAATTTCAGTTATGAGAAGGAAGAGAAGTTCTCCTGTTCTGAACTGCGCAGCGGCATTGGTGTTGATGAAGACTCTTTTGCCGCAAAAGATGGGATGTTTTTCATCACGCCAAGAATGCGGGTGAAGCGGGAGTGGGATAAACAAATACGAACGCTGCGCCAGTATGTCTTCTCCGTGCAACTACGCTTTGCAGCAGAAGATGCCCGCGCCCAATTGGAGAAGATCATCAGGAAAAACATAGGCGCATTTTTCGGCGGCGAGCGGGGTCGAGTGAAAATCAGTCTTCGCAAAAACGCGCCGCTCATTCAAGCTCCTTCTCCTGCGGTTCTGACAGAAAAGGGCCGCTTTTTCGTCTATCTCTGCACGCCATCGATTTTTGAGGAAGGCTGGAGACCAAAGCAATGGCCTGCTTGTTTCTGCGGAGCCAAACTGATCGGGGTTGCTTTGCGTAAACCCTGCCGTGTCAGCGGCTGGTCGCATGAAACAGCAAAAGGAAAGCCGCGCCGCCTCTTTCATGCTGCGCCCGGTGGCAGCGTCTATTACTTTGAAACTAAAGACTGGGACGAAAGCAAGTTTGCGGCCCTGCTTGAGCAATATCACTTCAGCAAATCCATTTCAGATTACTATCCCTGCGCCGGATTCGGCATCACCTGCATCGGGACATGGAACGAAGGAGGCAGCCATGCTGCATAAACTGCTGTATCTGACTGCGGTCTCGCCGGTGCATAACGGCTCCGGGCAAGGCTTGGGCGCGATTGACAACCCCATCATGCGGCAGCGCGACACCAATTTGCCTATTATTCAAGGCAGCTCAATTAAAGGTGTGCTTCGGGCAACATGGGAGGAAAACAAGGAGCGGAAGGCTGTGCTCTTTGGGCCAGACACAGGCGCAGGGGATGATGCTCACTCAGGTGCTTTGTGCGTGGGTGATGCGCAGCTTCTCTTTTTTCCGGTGCGCTCGCTGAGAGGTGCTTTTGTCTGGGCAACTTCGCCGCTGGCATTGGCTCTGTATCAAAAATTGCTGTGCTTTGCTGGGGACGGGATTAAAAAAATGCCGTCTCTTAGGCCTTTAATAGAAAAAATCAGCAAGGAAGAGCAGCTGTTTGTCTGCTCGGATGGATTAAACGACTTGAAAGCAGGCCAGCACATTGTTCTTGAGGAATACGGCTATGATGCGCCGAAGGAGGGGTGCAAAGAGCTGGCAAAATTTGCAGAAGAAATGTCCGGTATCATCTTCCCTGAAATGTATCCATCGTTTCTAAAGGAAAAATTTAAGAAACATCTGGTTGTCCTACCAGAAGATGATTTTCAATATTTCATCACTTTTGCCACTGAAGTCACGCCGAATATTCGCATCGGCGAATCTGGGGCCACTGAGAATGGCTCCCTGCGCTACACGGAATATTTGCTGTCGCAAAGTGTGCTGTGCAGTTTATGGAGCATTGACAAAGGCAGAGGAAAAAATGCCAAAGATGCGGAGCTGGAAATAGCGGATGCAGTTTGGGCGGCGGTTGAGCAGCTTGCAGAGGAAAACTGCCGAGTGCAGATCGGCGGAGATGCGACCATCGGCAAGGGACTGATGGAGCTGAAGTTCCATCCTTGATTAAGGAGGAAATGGATATGCCGGTGAGAAATATCGCTAATGAGAATGCAAGAAAGGCGTTTTCAGCCATCCTGGATGTCAAAGAGAATCACCCTGATGCTGCGAAAGAATATCTCAGCTTGGTTCGGGGTACGGATGCTTTTATTCATCAATGCGGCTTGCTTCAGACCTTGGCATTTTATTTAGCCAAAAAGAAAGATCATCACCATCTGCTGATGGAGCATATGCTCGAATACCTTGGCCCTGAATATCTCCCTGATTGTGACAGATTGAAGGGATATCGGCGGCTGATTGGAAGGAAAGATACTGAACTGATGCTGTGCACTGCCAAGATTCGTCAATACATTCTCTGGCTCAAACGTTATGCCGAGGCAATGCTGGATGAAAAATGAGACGGAGAAAATAGAGAAGACAGAGGCAGAGATTCCGGGCGGCCAGAGAATCTGTCGGCTTAATCTTCAGAATATTCTTGGAGGAGATGCGGATATAAATCCCAGTCTATTTTATGGCAAATTTGCCGAACGAGATAGGGTTCCAGGAGAAGAATCAGACGAGAAGAAAACAAAACATGTTAATCGGTTGATCAGTTTAGGCGGCTGGCCTGACAAGCTGGAAGAGCTGGCGGCGTATCTTCATTCTGGCGCAAAAACCTTTACGATGCAGACTGAAACCAAGCTGCTGATTGGCCGGGGCACGCCTTCGGTGTTTGAGCAGGGCATCAGTCTGCATCCGCTCTTTGGCCTGCCGTTTCTTCCCGGTTCAGCGATTAAAGGTGTGACTGCGCATTGGGCAGCGGCAAACGTCGAAGATGCGGAGTTGCGAGAGCAGATATTCGGGCCGCCGACTGAGAACGAGGAGAAAGCGCAGGGAAAGGTAGTTTTTCTGGATGCTGTGGTACTGCTTGGAAAAGGACGTTATGGCTCCGCATTATTCAGAGTATTACAGAGGCAATGCTAACTGGCCGTCCGACGGGGAAAACGTCATTCCTATGATCCTGCCAGCAGTGCAACGGAAGATTAAGTTTCAATTCGCTGTGCAGCTTGCGGCAGCGGCCAAAGGGGAAGAACAGCTTCTGGTCACTGCGCAGGAATGGATTGAATCCGCCTTGCAGGAGTTTGGCATCGGTTCCAAGACTGGCAGCAATTATGGATATTTTAAGTAATAGGTGAACAGAATGGCTCGTCAATATATCATCACTGTTGGAGCGAGTCTGCTTGAGGCTCCCTGTTTTCAAGGCGACATACGACTTGAAACCCTTGCCGCCAATGACGAACTGCTTGATTTAAAGAAACGGCAGGAGGTCAAAAACAAGACCAAGGAACTCCTGTCGGCGTGCGGGGATGATATAAACAAGTTTCTACAGAAGAACCCGTTCAACAGAGAACTTTGGGAGAAGGATAAATATCATCTGCTTGGGGCGGAGTTGGCGACGCTGCGGAGAATTCACAACGCCAATTATATTCAAGATGATGACATTCTACATCTTTTTGCCAGCAAGAAAAATACCATCGGAGGCAGATGCGGCAGCTTGCTGGAGCTGATTCTGAAAGATATTTTTCCAGCCTGTTCAATCACTCTGCATCATTTCGAGCAGCTTGACGCTGAATATACAGGATGTCTTAAAGTTGGACTGAAAGAAGCCTATCGTGCTGCTCAGGAGATCATCAGCGGAACAAAGGCGGATACTTGGTTGGTTCTCAGCGGCGGATACAAGGCGGTGGTGATGATGCTTGCCCAGCTGCAAATGACACATGACCGAATCACTGTCGCCTCGCTGCATGAAGATACAAACGAAGGATTTCTGAGCCTGCCATCTGTCGCCAGGAACATAGCGACCTGTATAAGAAAAGCTGATCAAGAACCTGACCTTGCTGATCTCTGAATAATGGGCAATCAATGCAGAACATGCGGAGAAGAAAATTCTTCAGCTAATGCTGTACGAAGCGGTAAAGAGCTGATTGATCAATCGTCCTGCTGCTGTCAGGAATTTGCTCTCAGACGGATGAAACTCCTAATGCAGGGCAACAGTCGGCAGACACTGTATCTGCAAAAAGGATACGGCCCGGCCTTCAGCCGCGAGAAGGTTACAGTTGATTTTCTGAAAGGCGCAGAGAATGTGCTGTATTCTTCAGCAGAAGAACGGCATTTCTTCACCTATGCCGTGTTCAACTGGCTTATCCGCCGCTATGCTTTCAAAGAAGCATTTAGCCTACTGCTCTGGTTGAAGAGTCCGAAACAACAGCCGGGCGGCTTCGCTCCTGCCGCATATTGGGCACTGCTGGGCCTCATCCTCTTCGATCTGCTGCTGTTCGGTTGGTTCTGCAAGGATTCTCCTGCGCTGGCTAAAGAATATTTTGCGGTTAGCTGCTATGGCTCCCTGCTGCTGGCCGGATTCCTGTATTGGCTGGCCGGAGGCATACAGGATTTCTTTGTTGTCTTCCGTCTTCTTGCGCCTCGGCTGGCGACCACAATTCTCACTGGTTATCTGTTTGTTCTGAACACAGGCCGAGTAAGCGATGTCATTGAGTTATATCGGTGGACAGCGGCAGTTCCGTCCCTCATTGCGGCCATCTTCTACATGCGGATTGAAATGGCCAAACAGCTGACTCCGCCGCCAGCAGAAAAGGAGCTGTGGACAAGAATCGGCATATTGCTCTTTATCTCCTGCGCGTGGTCGTTTCTGTTCACGGCCAGCGCAGCAGTCTTTTCTGGTAATCCTAAGCATATCAGCTACGCCCTGCCTTCCTTGCTGCTGGGAGTTATTCTGGAAAGCGTGTGGCAGGATAAACCGCTCACCGAGCCGGTATGATGCACCCAATTACTTTTCATGACCTCAACACCGCCTTTGCGCAGGTCAAAGCCAATCAGGGTTGCGCCGGGATTGATCAAGTGACCATCGCCCAGTTTGAAGCCGAACTGTGGGCAAATCTTTCCGCCTTAGAAGCAGAGCTAGCTGATGAACGCTATCAGCCTCTGCCGCTCTTGCGCATAGAAGTGGACAAAGGGAAGGACAATGGTGAGACTCGTTCGCTTTCCATTCCGGCGGTGCGCGACCGGGTGGCGCAGACCACTGTACTGCATCGGATTGAGCCGATCTTGGAGCAGGAGTTTGAAGATTGCTCTTACGCCTACCGCAAAGGCCGTTCTGTCCGGCAGGCCGTGCAGCAGATCATGGAATTGCATGAACTGGGGTATCAGTGGGTTGCTGATGCGGACATTGACGATTTTTTCAATCAGGTTGAACATGAGCTGCTCTTGGAGAAGCTGCGGCGGCATATTGATGACAGCGGCATTATCCGTCTGGTGCAGCAATGGCTGCGGGCGGAAGTCTGGGACGGGAATTTTTTGACGGTCATAGAGCGCGGCATTCCCCAAGGTTCGCCGCTTTCGCCAGTGCTTGCCAATCTGTTTCTGGATGAGCTGGACGAGGCCATGCTCCGTTCCGGCTTCGCCTATGTGCGCTATAGCCAAAGCAATATAAAATGACTATGATATGCGCATGGCATACTCAATAGAT
>NZ_JBLWEP010000148.1:0-5520 GCF_048287355.1 Candidatus Electronema sp. TJ | reverse complement strand
CTGAAAACTCCATCTGCCAAGCCGCAGGGCAGTTCAACTCAGCATGGTGCGACACATGACAACTTCTTACGCGGGCAGCAGGACAATCTGAAGCGATGAGCTACAATAATCTGCTCTACTTTCTGGCGGTCATCCTGACGCTCTCCGCCGTTCCGCTGCCGGAGCAGCCTTGGCTTGCGCCGCAGCTGGGCCTGCCGCTCTTCGGCCTGCTGCTGCTCCTGTTCTCGCGCCTTGCCGCCCGGCAGTTCCGCGCCGCCTTGCAGAAGGGCGGGGGAGCCGCCTATTTCACCGCCGAAAGCCGCCTGACTCTGCTGGCCGCAGTCCTGTTCATCGGCGCGGTTTTCGCCTGTGATCTCCGCTGGCACCTCCAGCCGCTGTCCTTCGGCGACAGCCTGCCGACGCTGGCGCAGGGCGGCGGATTGCTGCTCTTCTTCCTCTTCCTGCTCCTGCTCTGGCGCGAGGCGCAGCCCGCCTACCAGAAGCTCTTCGGCTGCCGCCATTCCGCCGCCGAATTCGCCGCCGCCAGCCTGCGCGGCAACCTGCCGCTGGTGCTGCCTTGGTTCCTTCTCTCGCTGACCTTCGATCTGCTCCGCCTCCTGCCTTGGCCTGCGGCCCAGAAGCTGCTGGCCTCCGGCTGGGGCGAGATGCTTTTTTTCCTCATCGCCTTGGCTTTTCTCGCGCTGCTCTTTCCGCCCCTGATCAGCAGGCTGTGGGGCTGCGTCCCGCTTGCGCCAGGGCCGCAGCGGGAGATGGTGGAGCGTTTCTGCCGCAGCCAGAACTTCTCCGCCCAAATTCTGAGCTGGCCCTTGCTGGAAGGCCGCGCCCTGACAGCGGCGGTCATGGGCATCGCCCCGCCGTTCCGCCGCATTTTGCTCACACCGGCCCTGCTGGAGGCGTTGGATCAGGAGGAGCTGGAAGCAGTGCTTGCCCATGAGATCGGCCATGTCAGAAAAAGGCATCTCCTCCTCTACCTTCTGCTTCTTGCCGCCTTCAGCCTGCTGATTCAAATCTTGGCTGGGCCGCTGCTCAGTCTGCTGCTTGGCAGCGGCAGCGTATGGCGGCTTCTGCTGCAATCGGGCCTGAGCGCGGGGTGGCTGTTGGAATATCTGACCGGGGCAGCAACGCTCGTCCTGCTGCTGCTCTACTTCCGTTTTCTCTTTGGCTGGTTCATCCGCAATTTCGAGCGGCAGGCTGATCTTTGCGCTGTTCAGACTCAAGGCGGCGGCTGGCCGCTGTTCCGCGCCTTTGATAAAATCGCCGTCCTCAGCGGCATCCAGCGGGAGCAGAAAAACTGGCATCATTTCGGCATTGGCGAGCGGATGGACTTCATCCTCAGCTGCGGGCAGGAACCCAGCCTGATCAGGCGGCATGAGCGCAAGCTGCGGCTCGCGCTGGCCGCCTATTTCAGCACTGTCATCCTTGCCCTCGTTCTGCTGCCGCCGTCAGATCCGGACGCGCTCAGCCAGCTGGCCCGTGTCGGCCACGCCTCGGCGCTGGTGGAGGTGAAGCTGCGGCAGGAGCCGAACAATCCCAAATGGCTCCATCTGCGGGCGGATCTGCTGCTGGAGCAGGGCAAGGAACAGGAGGCCTCCGCCGCCTACGAGCAGGTATTGCTGGCCGGGCCTGCGCAGGCAGATGTTCTCAACAATCTTGCTTGGCTGCTGCTGACCGCCAAGGAGAAAGGACAGCGCAACCCGGCGCGGGCCTTGGATTTGGCTGGGCAGGCCGTGCGGCTGGAGGAGCGCGGCCACTTCCTTGACACCTTGGCCGAAGCCCTTTGGGCAGCGGGCCGGGCCGAAGATGCCGTGCGCACCGCAGGCCGGGCAGCGAAGATTGATCCGGCCAATCAGGATTATTACCGGAGCCAGGCGGAGAAATTCACTGCCGGGCCGCCGCACTGAACCTGCGCACCTTCCACCGGCCCAAGCCGGAAAAGGCTTGCATTTTCTTTTCGGGGGAGGTAAGAATAGCTCCGAATTTCATGCGCAAACCCTTCAAGGAGCATATAATCATGGCGTACCAATGTGAAATCTGCGGCAAAGGGCCGGCAACCGGCAACATCATCAGCCACGCTCACAACAAGAGCAGACGGCGCTGGATGCCGAATCTTCAGACCGTCCGCGCAGTGAGCGGCAGCGGACGCACCTCCCGCATCCGGGTCTGCACCCGCTGCATCCGTTCCGGCGCGGTGGCCAAACCTGCATGAGCGGGCCTGCGCCTTTGCCGAGGGACGGGAAGAACTGTTCTTCCGTCCCTTTTTTATTCTGATTTTGATCCGTTTCAAACATGAGGAGGCTGCGCGATGAGCAGCGAGGAAATCCGCTTCCTGCCCTATGAGCAGGCCGCCGCTCTGGTCGGCGCGATTCAGGAAGAAGAGGATGTTGAAGATCCAGACCGCCGCGTGTTCATGGTTTATGGCAAAGACGACCGGGAGCTGTGCTGGTTCGACTTTGAGGAGGTGGTCAGCGAGGTCAATCCGGTCAAAGGCGACAAGGGCCGGGAGCAGGTGACCGAGTACATCCTGCGCCGCATCCCGGACTGGGTGCTGGAACAGTAGAAGAACAAGCCCGCCGCTTTCGCGCCGCCGGAGGCCTTTTTTCAGGAAGCGTTCCTGATTTCGCTGTTCCTGCTTCCGGCATTCTGTTATACTTCCCTGTGGCAGCGCAACGCGCATTCCCCCCAAACACAGGCTCCCATGATCAAAGCGTACTCGTCCATCCCCGAACGGCTGCATATAGTCATCACCGGAGAAAGGGGCCGCCCCTTCTCCTTGGTCATCGAGCGCGACCGCGCCGCCGCTGTGCTTGGCGGCCTGCTCACCCTGCTTGTCCTGCTGTCCGCAGGCACGTGGCTGGGGGCGCAGTTCTTTCACCAGCGCAACGCCTTGGAGAACACGGCAGCCAGCCAGGCTGAGGCGCTGGACCTGCTTCATGCCAATTTCGACGACAAGCTGAAAAACGAGCTGGGCATCCGGGAAAAGAAATGGCGGCAGCTCATGGCCACCTATGAGGCAATGGTCAAGCAGCTGAAGACAGAGAAGGAGGAGGAGGCCAGCCGTTTCAGCGGGGAGCGGGAACAGCTCGTCCGCCGCTATGAGGAGCAGATCGCGGCCCTCGCCAAGTCCGGCTCAGCCAAGACCGCCGCCTTGCAG
Source organism: Candidatus Electronema sp. TJ (assembly GCF_048287355.1). Taxonomy (NCBI): domain Bacteria; kingdom Pseudomonadati; phylum Thermodesulfobacteriota; class Desulfobulbia; order Desulfobulbales; family Desulfobulbaceae; genus Candidatus Electronema; species Candidatus Electronema sp. TJ. The sequence goes on along the minus strand of NZ_JBLWEP010000148.1, from coordinate 2,369 downwards.
GCCGAGCTGGAGCGCGAGAAGCGGGCCAAGCGGAAGCTGATCGAGCAGACCGCAAGCCGCTTGGACGAACGCAGCCAGATGATTGAATCGCTGATGAGCCGGATCGGCATTGAGATCAGGCCTGCCGGGCGGAAGACGGCAGCCAACAGCGGCGGCCCCTTTATTGCTGCGGACGTGGACGAGCGGAGCAGCGAGCAGCTGCTGAAACGGAGCGACCGCTACATTCAGCTCATCCAGACCATGCCGCTGGGGCGGCCTGCGCAGGGGCGGACCACCAGCGGCTTCGGCAGGCGCAGCGATCCCTTCAACGGCCAGCCCGCCCTGCACGCAGGCATCGACTTCAAAGGCCGCCTCGGCGAGCAGGTCACGGCCACTGCCGACGGCGTGGTCAAGGAAACCGGCTGGGACGCGGGCGGCTACGGCAACTATGTCATAATCCGGCACGGCGGTGCCTATACAACCCTGTACGGCCATCTGAGCGCGGTGCAGGTCAAAAAAGGGGCCAAGATCAGCCGGGGCGACACAGTCGGCCTGCTCGGCAGCAGCGGCCGCTCCACCGGGCCGCATCTGCATTACGAGGTGCATTACAAGGGCAGGCCGGTGAATCCAGACAAGTACATTGCCGTGGCCGGCTTGGCCTTTGCCGCGCACAAGCATTGAGAGGAAAACAGCATGGGTTTATTCAGCAGCAGCAAAGACGACAAGAGCAAACTTGAGCCAGCCGCCGCGCCGATTGCGCCGCCGCCGGAGAAAAAGAGCATGAAAAACGACAAAGACCCGATCGAAAGCGTTCTGGCCAAGGAGATGGTGATCAAGGGCGAGATCTCCTTCAAAGGCAAAGCCCGCTTTGACGGCACCATCGAGGGCAACATCAGCGGCGAGTACCTCATCCTCAGCGAGACCGCGAGAGTGACCGGCAATATCGAGACCGCCACCTTGGTCTGTCACGGCAGGGTCGAAGGCAACATCACCGCTGACATCGTCACGGTCCACGCCACCTCGGCGATTCACGGCATACTCAAATCCGAGAACCTGACTGTGGAGTCCGGGGCCTCGCTCGACGGCGAGGTGCACGCCAGCTCGCGCAAGCAGTCCAACCCGGAACGCTCCAAAGTGCTGCTCAGCCCGCCGCCGGACACGGCCAAGAAGTAGCCCGGCGTGCAGGACAGCGCCTGCGCGAGGCGGAAGCGGCTGGGCAGGCCGCGCTCCGCCTTTTCTTTTGCCGCCGATCCTGACGGGTTCCCTTCCGCCGCAGCCTGTGGTAGAGTATGCGCATGACTTCCACTTTGGAGCGTTCTCATGGCGATATTAGACAAGGTGTTCAAGGCGGCGGTGGATCTCAAGGCTTCCGACATCCATGTGCTGCCCGGCGAGCCGTTCATGGTCCGGCGTTTGGGCAAGATGATCCGGCTGAAGAGCCAGCCGCTCAACGACGCGAGCTGCCGCAAGGTGATCATGGAGATCCTCACGCCGGAGCAGCAGCGCGTCCTCCGCGAGGAGATGCAGCTCGACTTCGCCTATTCCATTGAAGGGCTGGGCCGCTTCCGGGGCAGCGCGATGCTGCACAACAACGGCATGAGCTGCATCTTCCGGGTCATACCAGGCAAGATTCCCTCCTTCAAGGAGCTGGGCATCCCCGAAGACGTGATGCACCGCATCTTGGAGAACCATCAGGGCATCATCCTTGTCACCGGCGCGACCGGCCACGGCAAGACCACCACCTTGGCGGCGATGATCGACCACATCAACAGCCGCCACGCCCACCACATCCTCACCGTTGAAGACCCGATCGAGTTCATCCACCCGCTGAAAAAAGGGGCGGTGAACCAGCGCCAGCTTGGCCGCGACACCTTGGCCTACGCCAACGCCCTCAAAGGCGCGTTGCGTCAAGACCCGGACGTGATCGTTATTGGCGAGCTGCGCGATCTGGACACCATTTCGCTGGCCATTTCCGCTTCCGAGACCGGCCATCTCGTCATCGGCACCCTTTCCACCTCCAGCGCGCCGAAGACGGTCGACCGGATCATTGACTCCTACCCGGCAGGCGAGCAGAACCAAGTCCGGGCCATGCTCAGCGAGTCGCTGAAGGCGGTTTTCACGCAGCGGCTGCTGCCTGGCGCGGACGGCGCGACCATGCATCTTGCTGTGGAGATCATGATCGGCAACCTGTCCATCGCCAATCTGATCAAGGACAACAAGACCTTCCAGATCCGCTCGACCATGCAGATGGGCAAGACCTCCGGCATGAAGCTGATGGACGACTCCATCATCGAGCTGCTTCAGGCAGGCAAGATCAGCTACCAGACCGCCTGGGCCAACATCGACAAAAAAGAGCTGCTCAAGCCGTTCGCGCCCAAAACCTGAGTGTT
>NZ_JBLWEP010000147.1:0-5521 GCF_048287355.1 Candidatus Electronema sp. TJ | reverse complement strand
TTAAATCGTCCCGATTCACACTTAAATCGGCTTGATTTCAATTTAAACCGGGGCAATTTAAACTTAAATCGCCATGATTCACACTTAAATCAGCCTGATTCACACTTGAATCGCTCTGATTTCAATTTAAATCGTTCCAATTCAAATTTAAATCACGACGATTTAAGCGTGAATTGCCCTGATTCAAATGTAAATCGGGCTGATTTAAGTGTGAATCATGGCGATTTAAGTTTAAATTGCCCCGGTTTAAACGTGAATCGTCTTGATTTAAATGTGAAACGTCCTGATTGAAGCGGCAAACAGCGCGTTGCGGGCGACGAAAAACGCAAACAAACTGATGTCTTGTTCAAACCCGGCCAGTTTTGTCCGCAACGGCCAAGCGGACAGCATTGGAGCCGCATGATGCGCCGCAAAACCGCCTTGTTCCGGCATTGCTTGCCCGTTGTTCATCCATGACGCATGACTATAGCAAACATCCTCCGCGCTGTCCACTGTTGCGGCGGCGCAGATGGCAGGAATCAGCAGGAATTCTTGGAAAGGAGAGGAGAAGGAAAGGCAGGAGGGAGAGCGGCTGCCTGGCCTGAGCAGCGGAACCTGTCAGGCCAAGGCGGGAAAGGCTGCGCGGCTGTCAGCCGCCGCAGTAATACAGGGCGTAATACCAGTAAAGCCCCATGATCCAGTAGCCGTAATAATTGGGATGCAGGCTGTCGTAGTTGTAGCCGCTGTTCCAATACGGCGCAATGGCCGCGTTCTGGTCGCTCAGGCACATCTGCGGTGTCATGTTGACAAATTGCCTGATGTATCTGTTGGTCGTGCCCACTCTTTTCCAGTCCCAGCCATAGCGGGTGTCTGGAGTGATCGTGCCGACCACCGGTTTCGCGCCCCAGAGCAGGGCTTTATAGGCCACATAATACACATTGTAGGCCACTGTGAGCGGATCAATGTACAGCAGGCTGAGATCATTGGTGCCTTCCATGATCAGCGCGTGCCTTGGCCGGGTCGCGGCCATCACGCTGTCAATCCGGTTCACGCCTTGGAAAACCACATATTCGCCGGACACGCCGTAGTTGTAGACTTTCCTTCCAAGCCCTTCCCAATCGAGGAAATACTGAAGAAAGGGCTGATAGCCGCCGCAGCCGACGCAGCCGTTGCCGTTTTTCAGGTACGGGTAGCCTGCGGTGATGCTGTCGCCGAAAGCGACAATCTGTCCGCTGCTTTTCTTTTTCTTGGACTTGCCGCTTGCCGGTGCCGCAAGCAGCAGCAGGCCCAGAAACACTGCCGCCGCTTTGATCCACAACGAAGAACTCCTCATTTGCCGCCTCCTGTCTGCTGAAATGACACGAACTGCTCGGACACGGACTGAATTTCCCAGTCCAGCCCGGCAAAAAAAGCCCCCGTCAGCCATTGTCCGGCCTGTTCCGGGAACGGTTCCACTTTGCTTCTCTTGCTTATGAAGGCGGCGGCATCTTCAGCGGAACTCGGCTCGCCTGATGCTGTCCATTTGCCGCCGCGCAGCTCGGCAAGATAGCGGACATACAGTCCCTGCTCCTTGTTGATGCCGAACCAGGACACCCAGAGGGGGTCTTTTCCTTTGCCCAGGCCAAGAATCGGGGTGATGTCCGGGGTCTGATTTGCCGCATGCGCCCGCATCGGCTCGTTCCAGCCTCCGCCAAGCCAGCTGCTGATGAAGATGTCGGCCATTTGGCCGCCAGTCACGCCAGACCAGGCAATCCACGGCACATCTTGCGGATCAATCAGAATGGCCGGGGCGTAGCTCCGCTCTTTTTCTCCGCCGTTTCTCAGCACCCGGCCTGTTTCTGTCTTGCCGCCGCGCAGCACAGCATAACGGAGAATATTTTCATCCTCTTTCTGCTCGGTCCACACCATCCAGACCGCGCCTTTCCGGTCAGCAGCAATAACCGGGGTGAAATGCCGCCCAGATGCAACTGCCAGCTCCTTCGGCTCGTCCCATTTTCCTCCGTTTTTAGCGGCATAATGCAGGGTCGTGCGCTGATCAGGCTGCGGTTTGGCCCAAACAGCATAGGATGGCGGATTTTCAGCTGAGGAAGGGAAGGGCAGAAACAGAAAAATGGCCGCCAGAGCGGCGGACACTGCAAAAAGACGCATGGTTTTTCTTTCTTGTGGAAATGCCTCTGCAAGGTTTCTCCTGTCAGAGTACAAGGCCGGAGGTGAAAAGACAACAGGTTTTCAATCGCCCGGCTTGGACGCGCCGCATAATCAGAAAGATGCGCACCGCCTCGCCTCATCTGCGCGGCAGGTGAAGAAGAACTTGCCTGCGACCGCTGCCAAAGGTATAATTCCGCCTGAAACATAACCACGCTGTGGCCGTGTCAGCCATTTTTTTCTCTGTTCTTCTTTTTCCACAGTCAGCTCAAGGCTTGGAGGCTCTTCTATGTCCCAAATGACCGATGAACGCGTGGGGTCGCGGCTCCCTCACGCGGAAGACCTTTCCCTGCTGCATGAAGTCAGCATGAAAACAGCAGGAGTTTCACGTCTGGAGATGTGCATTCAGTGCGGCAGCTGCGGTGGCTCCTGTCCTTCTGAAATGGACATGGACCATACGCCGCGCACGCTGTTCGCCATGCTGCGGGCAGGGATGCGCGACGAGGTTTTGCAAAGCAACACGCCGTGGATCTGCGTTTCCTGCTATCATTGCGTGGTGCGCTGCCCGCAGAATGTGCATATCACGGACGTGATGTACACCCTGAAGGCCATGGCCATCCGTGAAAAGAAATACCGCGACGCGGCCGCGCCCAATTTTGCCGAAACCTTTGTGGAAATGGTGGAAAAATATGGCCGCAGCTATGAGTTTGGCCTGGCCACCCGGCATTATCTCAAACATGCGCCGCTGCGCATGGTGAGCATGGCGGCATTAGGCTTGGGCATGTTGAAGAAGGGGCGGATGAGCATGAAACCCAGAACGATCAAAGGAATGGATGAGCTGACGGCCATTCTCAACAAAGCCAAGGAAATGGAGCTGGCCTCATGAGCACCTACACCTTTTATCCGGGCTGCGCCATGGAGAGCAATGCCAAGGCGTATTACACCTCGCTGATGGAGATTGCCAAGCCGCTGGGCATCAATTTGCAGGAAATTGAGGACTGGAACTGCTGCGGGGCCACCGAATATGTGGGAATGAACTTGATTCCTGCCTATTCGCTGATTGCCCGCAACTTGGCCTTGGCCGCCAAGATGGGCAACAAGACCGTCTGTTCCGCCTGCTCAGCCTGTTATCTCAATTTAGCCAAGGCTGATTATTATATGGCCGAACGTCCCTCGCTGGGCGAGAAAGTCAATGCGGCTTTGGCCGCAGGCGGCTTGCATTATCAGCCAGGAGCCTTGGATGTCCGTCATTTTTTGGACATCCTCATCAACGATGTTGGTTTGGACAAATTAAGAGCGAAAGTCGTCAGGCCGCTGAAAGGACTTCGCGTGGCTCCGTACATGGGCTGCATGATTCCCCGGCCAGATTACTCCAACCGCTGGTCAGATGCGGAGCATCCTGTGGAATTGGAAGAGGTGCTGCGGGCGATTGGCGCGGAAGTGGTGGATTTTTCCGGCGCGGCCACCTGCTGCGGCGGGCATATGACGCAGATTGGGCCGGAAACCGCCTATGAGCTGATCCGCCGCCTGATTTCCTCAGCGGAACGCTCGCAGGCGGACATCATGGTCACTGTCTGCCCGATGTGCCAGATGAACGTGGATGCTTACCAAAGCGAGACCAACCGGCACTTTGGCACGAACTATGCAATGCCCATCGTCTTTTTCACTCAATTGGTCGGTCTGGCCTTAGGTTTCTCCCCGGACAAGCTTGGTTTCGGCACAGAAATCACCAGCACGGAAAAAGCCTTGGCCCGGATCGGCATGGATGTCCCTGAGTCCGCAGCAGATGGCAGGCCGCGCAAAGCGGAAGGGCTGTCCATGCCGTCCTGCATGAGGAAGAATGTCAAAGGCAACGTGCAGCACACAGCAAAGGAGGCAGCATGAGCGCGGGAAACGGCAAGCCGAAAGTCGGAGTGTATGTCTGCCATTGCGGCACAAACATCGCCCATACTGTGGATGTGGAGCAGGTGCGCGACTGGGCGGCAGAGAAGCTGGGGGAAGAGGGCGTTGTCATTGCCCGTGATTATAAATTCATGTGTTCCAGTCCTGGTCAGGAGCTGATTGAGAAGGACATCAAAGAGCTGGGCTTGGAACGGGTTGTGGTTGCGGCCTGCTCGCCCCATTTGCACGAGATGACCTTCCGCAATGCAGGCAAACGGGCTGGATTGAATCCGTATCTGACCGAACTGGCCTCCATTCGCGAGCAAGTTTCGTGGGTGCACATCGATAAAGCTGCGGCTACAGAAAAAGCAAAGATGGTTGTGGCCGGAGCTGTGGAGCGGGTGGTTGAAAATCAGCCGCTGGAGGAAATCAAGGTGCCGATTCATCCCGACACCTTGGTGGTTGGCGGCGGCATTGCTGGCATTCAGGCTGCTTTGGAGATCGCCAACGCTGGTTTCAAGGTCTATCTGGTAGAGCGGGAGCCGTCTATTGGCGGTCACATGTCTCAGTTCGACAAAACCTTCCCCACTTTGGACTGCGCGGCCTGCATTCTCACCCCGCGCATGTTTGAAACCGGGATGCACCCGAACATCGAGCTGCTGACCTGGAGTGAAGTGACCCATGTGGCTGGTTATGTGGGCAACTTCACGGTGACGATCAAGAAAAAGCCGCGCCATGTCAAAGAAGAGCTGTGCACCGGCTGCCGCATCTGCGTGGAAAAATGCCCGAAAAAGGTGATTGATGAGGTGTACGAGGCTGGAATCGGCTATCGCAAGGCAATCTATACCAGTTCCGCCCAGGCTGTGCCCAAGTTCCCAGTCATTGACACCGCCAGCTGCAATTTCTTCCAGAAAGGCACCTGCAAAGTCTGTGAAAAATCCTGCCCGACCAACGCCATTGACTACGAGCAGAAGGATGAATTCTTGACCGTGGCTGTGGGCAACATCATCTTGGCCACTGGCTATGATTTGTTTGATGCCCGCCGGGTGAGCAACTACGGTTACGGTCGGCTGGCCAACGTTTTCACCAGCATCGAGTTTGAACGCATGTGCAACGCCGCCGGGCCAACCTCCGGCAAGATTGTTCTGCGCGATGGGCAGACGACACCAAAGACCGTGGGCATCATCCACTGCGTCGGCTCGCGCGACCGCAACTACAACAACTACTGCTCAAGCATCTGCTGCATGCAGAGCCTCAAGTTTGCCCATCTTGTCAAGGAGCGGACTGGCGCGACAGTCTATGATTTCTATATAGACATGCGCACGCCGATGAAATCCTATGACGAATTTTATCAGCGGGTCTTGGAGGAGGGCACCTTGTTCGTGCGCGGCAAGGTTGCTCAGGTGACTGATGCCGCCCGCAACGCGCAGGAAGAAGGCAAACTGATTATTCAGGTGGAAGACACCTTGATCGGCAAGCAGCGGCGCATTCCTGTGGACATGGTGCTGCTTTCCAT
>NZ_JBLWEP010000146.1:0-5701 GCF_048287355.1 Candidatus Electronema sp. TJ | reverse complement strand
CTACAGACCGCGCCGCACACCTCAGAACATTGACCAACTTTCTCCGCTATGAATGCCGACAACTGCATCTTCCCCGCCTCCCGCTTCACCACTGAAGCCTTGGAGGTCAAGGCACTGCACCGCATCGTCAAGCTGATAGACTCCGCCGTGCATCTGGACAGCGTGCTTTCCGCCATCCTCAAGGTCTTGCACGACACCCTGCGCATGGAGCGGGCCACGCTGGCACTGCTGGATGAAGGCGGCGAGCGGCTGGCCATCCGCGCCTCCTACGGCCTCACGGTCGAGGAGGAGCGGCGCGGCGTGTACCGCCTCGACGAGGGAGTCTGCGGCAAGGTCTTCAGCTCGGCCTCGCCCTTCATTGTCCCGGACGTGAGCAGCGAGCCGCTCTTCCTCAACCGCACCGGCGCACGCCCGATGTACAGCAAGACCAAAATCGCCTTCATCGGCGTACCGGTGCTGCTGGGGGAAAAGCCGGTGGGCGTGCTGAGCGTGGACCGCCTCTTCGGCATGGAGGTCTCTTTGGAGGAGGACGTGCGCTTCCTCACGGTGCTGGCCACGCTGATCGCCCAGTTCCTCAGCCTCAATCAGGCCATACGCCGCGACCGCCAGCAGCTGGTGCAGGAGAACATCAGCCTGAAAGCGCAGCTGCACGAGCGGCACCGCAAGCACCGCATCATCGGCCACTGCAAGGCTATGCAGGAGGTCTTCTGGAGCATCGAGCGGGTCGCGCCCAGTCAGGCCACGGTGCTGCTGCTGGGGGATTCAGGCACGGGCAAGGAGATGGCCGCGCAGGCCATCCACGAGGCCAGCCCGCGCCGCGACAGGCCCTTCATCAAGATCAACTGCGCCGCCTTGCCGGAGGCCTTGCTGGAGAGCGAGCTGTTTGGGCATGAGAAGGGTGCCTTCACTGGCGCGGGCGGCACGCGCATAGGCCGCTTCGAGATGGCGGACAAGGGATCGCTCTTCCTAGATGAGATCGGCGAGATGCCTTTGCTCCTGCAATCGAAGCTGCTGCGCGTCTTGCAGGAGCAGCAGTTCGAGCGGCTCGGCTCCAATCGCACCATCAAGGTGGATGTGCGCATCATCGCGGCCACCAATGTCAGCTTGGAGCAGGCGGTCGCCGCAGGCAGCTTCCGCAACGATCTCTACTACCGGCTGAATGTGGTGCCGATTGTCCTGCCCTCGCTGAAAGAGCGGCGCGACGACATCCCGCTGCTGGTGGATTACTTCCTCAAGCAGAGCAACCAGCGCAACAAGAAAAGCCTGCGCATGAGCCGCGACTTCCTTGATGCCATGACCGCCTACGACTGGCCGGGCAATGTGCGCGAATTGCAGAATGTAGTGGAGCGGCTGGTGATCTTGTCTGCCGACGACATGCTGCGCCTGGAGGATCTGCCCGACTGCTTCTTCGCCCCGAAGAAGGCGGCTGCTGCGCCTGCTCCCCAAGCTGCCCCGGCGCAGCAGCCTCCAGCCCCGCCGCAGCAGCGGCGCAAGCTGGAGGACATGGAACGGGCGCAGGTGGAGGAAGCGCTGCTCCGGCATGGCTGGGTGCAGGCGCGGGCAGCGCGCGAGCTGGGACTGACCCAGCGGCAGATTGGTTACAAGATACAGAAGTTCCGGCTGCAGCGGCCTGATTTCAGCGTGTAGGGGCGGTTCGCAAACCGCCCCTACACTGCGGCGCGGCTATCCCGTCCGCAGCAGCACTTCCTTTCTCCGCTCTTCAGGCAGAGTGTCCATGTCCACAAGCCGCAGGGCCTTGGTCGGACAGGCGGCGACGCAGGCAGGGACAGCCCTTGCCTGGCAGCGGTCGCATTTGACAGCCGTGCGCAGACTGGCATCGCGGCTGATCACGCCGAAGGGGCAGGCCAGGATGCAGGACCAGCAGCCGATGCAGCGTTCCGGGCGGCAGCGGACAAAGCCTTGCCCGTCTTTATGCAGGCTGCCGGTGATGCAGGCAGCCACGCAGGGCGCGTCCTCGCAATGGCGGCAGAACACAGGCTGCTTCACGCTGCCCTGCTGGCCGACGAAAAGCCGCTTTTTCGGCGGATGCAGCTGGCTGAGCGCAGCGGCAAGGCTCTGCTCGTCAGCATGAGCAACCCGGCAGGCGATCTCGCAGCTGCGGCAGCCAAGGCACTTCTCCGGCCTGACGTAGATCATCTCCATGAGCGTGTCCTCCTCCCTACAGTCCGAGACCGGCGCGGCGCTGATCAAGAGCTGCCAGCAGGCCCTTGGCTGCTTTGATCGGATCCGGCTCAACCAGGAAATAGCCGCCCAGCAGATCGCTGACCGCGCTGGTGAGGATCTTGGTGACAACCACGCTGCCCAGCACCGGCGGCGCAAGGCCGAGATGCACAGGCAGACCTGCTGCCACAGCCCATGCGCCGATGGCCACCGCCTTTTCCGTCACTGCTTCCGGCGCGGAGGCGACCACCGGCAGCTGGCTGAGGTCAACGCCCAGCCGCTCGGCCACGGCCACGGCCACATCAACAGGCCGGGCGTTGTCCACGCAGGAACCCATGTGCAGCACCGGCGGCAGAGGCCCGCCCAGCCCGGCGGCCTCGCCCACGGCAGTGAGCACAGCGGCCAAGCCCGCGCCCGCATACTGTTTTGTGGCCTCTGAAGTCATGAAGCCGTGACGGGCATAGGCGGAGGCAGCGCAGCCGGTGGCGAGGATGAGCACGTTCTCAGCCAGCAGCAGCTTGATCATCTCAATGTAGTTGCGGTCCTGCGGAGTCTTGACGCTGTTGCAGCCTGCAAAGAGGCAGATGCCCCGGATATTGCCTGTAGCGATGTTGTCAACCAGCGGCTTGAGCGGATCCTCGGCATTGACCTTGCTCAGGGCGGCAATAATGGCCTCGGCAGAGAAACCGGCCACAACGGCGGTGCTGCGCGAGGGGATACAGAGCTTGTCCGGGCAGCGGTTCTTGAAGTTGGCGATGCCCTTGCGGAGTATGGTGCGGGCGCAGTCCGCTGCCTTGCTGTCGCTGAACTCTATGTGCTCCGCGCCTGGCATCTTGGCGATGGGCATGGTGGTGATGATCTTGGTGTGGAAGCACTCCGCCGCTGTTGCCACCGCAGGCATGATGCACTGGTAATCCACCACCAGCGCGTCGAGCGCGCCCGTCATGACTGCCGTCTCCTGCGAGACGGAGCTGGTGGCCAGCGGAATGCCGTGCCGCATCATCACTTCATTGCCGGTGCAGCAGATGCCGACCAGATTCAAGCCGCCTGATGCGCCCGCCTGCTTGGCCGCTTCAATCAGCTCCGGCTCGGAAGCGACTTGGGCGATGATGTCGCTGAGCAGGGGATTGTGGCCGTGCAGAGCGATGTTGACCGCATCCTGCCGGATCACGCCGAGATTCGCCCGGCTGAGCACCGGCTGCGGTGCGCCGAAGAGGATGTCGGAGAGATCGGCGGCTATATGGCAGGCCGCGTAATCGGCAAGGGCGCATTTGAGCGCACCGAAGAGGATGTTGACCGGCTCCGCGTCCACGCCGTAGGTGGTGCGGTGCATGACCTCAGCCACGCTGCCGTCAATGCTGGTCGGTGCTATGCCCAGCCTGCTGAAGGCTTCCAGCCGCCCCTTGGTCATGGTCGCCGTCACCCAGGCAAGGGTCTCGTCGTTGTCCCCGAACTCCGCCAAGGCTTTGTTGGCCACGTCCAAGGCGATGTCCTTCACGTTCCGCCCCAGCGTCTGGATGCCCAGCCGCGTGGCCACCTCCTCCACCTTGCCCTTGTCCTTGACCGCATAGTCCGGGGCCTCGCCGAGCAGGGCTTTCTTCAGCACATGGGCCACATGGCGGGCATGGCCGCTGTGCGAGGCCGTTCCGCCAGCCACCATCCTCGCCAGCCCGCGCGCAACAATGGTGTCCGCATCCGCGCCGCAAATGCCCCGGCTCGGCCCTTCGCCAAAGGGGTCAATCCGGCATGGCCCCTGCATGCAGTGGCGGCAGCAGACTCCCAGCTCGCCGAAGCCGCACTGCGGCTGCTGCGCCTCATATCTGTCCCAGACGGTCTTCATCTTGCAGCCGCCTTTGTGGCCGTTTAAAACGTCGAGCACCGCCTGATCAATAGAACGATTCACAAGTTCTCCTCCTTTTGTTGACATGTGAATTGCAGCAAACTTTCACGGCTGCCTCTGCCCGGCTCCCCGCTTCAACCGCCCTGATTTCAATTGAAACCGCTCTGATTCAAATTGAAATTGACACGATTCACACTTGAATCGCCCCATTTTCGATTGGAACCGGCCTGATTCAAATTTGAAACGGCCCGGTTTCAATCGAAATTGCTCCAGTTTCAATTGATTTTGCCTTGATTTCAATTGAAATCGTCCCGTTTCCGGCTGAAAACAGGGCGTTTTCAGTGTGAATTGCCCTGATTTAAATTTAACTCGGCCCAATTTCAATCAATTTCGCCCTAATTTTTATTGAAATCGGAACGGTTCAAGCGTGCGACGAGGCGTTGCCAGCGCAGGCCGCAGCATTTTAATCATCTGAAACAGCAAAGAAAAGCGCAAAAAGCCCGCTGAACGCCGCCTCCGTTGCGGCTGGAGCGGACAATTGCTCTTACATCGCAGCCTGCCGCAGCGGTTTGGCTTCTTCGATGAGCATGATTGGAATGTCGTCCCGGATTTCATAAACAAGCTGACAGGCGGGGCAGGCAAGGCCGTCCTTTGTTTCTGTGAAATGCACTGGCCCTTTGCATTGCGGGCAGGCGAGGATGTTGAGGAGATGCTGGCTGATCATGGTTTCCTGAGCCGTGTGAGTTGGGATGAGAAAAAGCCGCCCGCCGCAGAAAGTTCTCCGCATTCCGGGCTGCAAACGGCTATAGTACCAGAAAGAACAAACGCTGCCAGCAAAACAAGAGAGGATTCGGAGCAAATGAAGCGACAGATACCGGTTGCGCAGGCTGTGGGCATGGTTTTGCCCCATGACATCACCGAAATCGTGCCGGGCAAATGCAAAGGCCGGGCCTTTAAGAAAGGGCACATCATCCGCCCCGAAGACGTGGAGCGGCTGCGCTCCTTAGGTAAAGAGCATGTCTATGTGCTGGAACTGTCAGCCGAGGAAATTCATGAGAACGAGGCCGCGCTGCTGATGGCCGCTGCTGCCGCCGGGAGCGGCACGGAATATTCTGATGATGTGCATGAGGGCAAGGTCAGCATCAAGGCCGCGCACGACGGCCTGCTGAAGATTGATAAAGAAGCACTGCTCCGCTTCAATCTCCTCGGCGAGGTGATGTGCGCGACCCTGCATGACAACACGCCGGTAAGGCGGGGCGAGCAGGTGGCGGCTCTGCGCCTGATTCCTTTGGTCGGAGAGCGGCCGCTGGTTGAGCAGGCGGCGGCAATTGCTGGGGAAGGCGCGAAGCTGGTGCGGGTGCTGCCGCTGGCAAAGGTTAAAGCTGGGCTGGTGATCACTGGCAGCGAGGTTTTTTATGGCCGGATCGAAGACAAATTCGAGGCCGTGCTGCGCGGCAAGCTGGCCGCTCTTGGCTCCGAGGTGGTACGGGTCGGCTTTGCGCCAGACGACGCAACCCTGATCGCGGCGGAAATCCGCCTCTGCTTGGATGCGGGCGCGGAATTGGTCATCACTTCCGGCGGCATGTCGGTTGATCCCGACGACGTGACCCGCGCAGGCATCCGCGAGGCCGGGGCTGAAGATATTGTTTACGGCACGCCGGTGCTGCCCGGCGCGATGTT
>NZ_JBLWEP010000145.1:0-5760 GCF_048287355.1 Candidatus Electronema sp. TJ | reverse complement strand
TGACACGATTCCAATTGGAATCAGGGCAAAGCAAGCGCACTCCGCCGCACTTGCAGCGAGCGTCCTTCCGGCGCAGGCGGCGGGAAAACAGAATAATTCAGCCGAGCTGCTGTGAACGCGCGGAGACAGCCATGCCTGCGGGCAAAGCGGACGCTTCAGGCTGGGCTGAGCAAAAGGTCACAACTTGGATTAAAACATCCGAGTATAACACAGCAGGGCGCAGGCAGCCATGCGCTTCGCGGCTCTGTGCGCAAAAAACATGCAGCCGTCCTGACTCGCAGAGATGGCCTTCCGCAGGCAAAAGGCTTGACAAGCCCTGTCTGATGACGTATCTGTGAGGTTTGCGACAGCAAAAGGCCGTTCAACTATCCCAGCTTTTCAACACGTCCGCATCCGCGATCAACTCCGAAGTTGCTCCATGACCGATCACTCCGCTGAACAGCACGATTCTTCTTCACACGTCTCTTCCGATCGGCAGGATGAAGCCGTTCATTTCTACCGCGTCCGCTGCCGTCCGCTGGGTCAGGAGCATCTGGCCCGCAGCCTGCTGGCTGATGTGTCCCCCGGCGAGATCGTGATGATCCGGGCGGAGGAGCGCTTGGAGCCGGTGAGGCTTGCCTGCCGTGTTCCTGCGCCGCTGCCAGGCAAATGCGTGGATCATGCGTGGGAGATTATCCGCCGCGCCAACGCCGAGGAGCAAGACCGCCTCACCCAGCTGCCTGCCCGCGAGAGGATCGCCGCCGCGTTCTGCAAGGAGCGGATCAGGGCCTTGAACTTGCCCATGCACTTGGTGCAGGCCGAGTGCTACGCCAACGGCTCCAAGGTGATTTTTTATTTCACCGCCGAAAACCGGGTGGATTTCCGCGAGTTGGTCAAGGATCTGGTGCAGGAGTTCCGCACTCGCGTGGAGATGCGGCAGATCGGTGTCCGTCATGAAACGCAGATGACCGGCGGCATCGGGGCCTGCGGACGCGAGCTGTGCTGCGCTGCCTTTCTCCACAATTTTGAGTCAGTGTCGATCAAAATGGCCAAGGCGCAGGATCTGCCGCTCAATCCGGCCAAGATTTCCGGGGTCTGCAACCGTCTGCTCTGCTGCCTGACCTACGAATTTGAAAGCTACCGGGCGATCAAGCGGGAGATGCCCCGGCTGGGACAGCAGCTTTGTCATGCCGACAAAATATACAAAGTGACTCGGGTTTTGCCGATGCAGGGCGCGGTGCAGGCGGTCGCCGAGGAGGGCGGCGCGGAAGTGACGCTGACCGAGGCGCAGTGGCGTGAGGCGGAGAATGCGGCGCTGCGCGGGGACGACGCGCGGAAGAAGGGCAAGCCGAAAGAGGGCGCGGCGGTGAAGAGTTTTCCCCGGAAAAGCAGGAAAGGATGAGCTGATGACCGGCGCGTTTCGCGAGCTGACAGGATTTCGCGGAGAAAAAATTGTCGAGCTATGTCTAACAGATTATCAAGCATTTGACAGACCGCTTTTTCGGCCCGGCTTTCTTGGCGACAAATGGCCTGCGGTTGATTTTTATGTGGAGCTGGAAGAGGTAGAAGGAAAGCGTCTGTACTTTTTTGCGCAAACAAAAGCAACGGCAGATAATTCCTCGCTCTCTGAAAAAGGTCTCCATATCTACACAAAGAGGCGGGATATTGAGAATTTATTACAGATACCCGGCCCCACGTACATCTTCGGCGTTCATGAACCAACCAAAAGGGTCTTTATCCGTTCAATTCACTCTGGAATTCCTGTGAAAGCTATCTCTCGAATTCCTTTGACGCATGAACTCACCAGCATAAACCTTAAAAAATTGCATAATGAGGTCTGTCGGTATTGGTCAACAACGATTCATAAACCTGTATCATCGGTGTTCGCATGAAAAATAAGCAAGTTGTCAAGCGAAGAGGAGAGATTCTTGCGGAATTGCTCCTCCAAGATATGGAACCGTTTTTTCTTGCCAAAGCAACGGCCGATGTTGGCTATGATTTTCTTGCCGGTTTTCCCAACGAAGAAGGCGGCATCAACAACTACGCTGTGCAGGTGAAGGCAACAGAAGAGCCAGTGGCATCGGCAGTTCGCACCGACGCGGAGCAGTATGAACGCCTTGCGCATTCCAATATTCCTGCCCTGCTACTTGTTATTGATGTTAAGCAAAATAAATTGTTTTATTCGTGGATAACACCTCATGCAGGAGAGATCAATAACAATACTGTAGAAATTCCTGTCATAGAAATAACCGATGCTGTAAAAAAGGAACTTCAGCAGCAATTGCAACGCGGCCCGATGATGCTGCATCCAGCTATGAACCTTCAGCAGGCGGAACGACCTGCGCATTTATAATTTCCCAATCATGACCACCTACATCACCACCCCGATTTACTACGTCAATTCCACGCCGCACATCGGCCATGCTTATACGACGATCATTGCCGACACCTACAGCCGCTTCCGGCGGCTCTGCGGCGATGACGTGCGCTTTCAGACCGGCACGGACGAGCACGGCGAGAAGATCGTTCAAGCAGCGGAGAAAGAGGGCATTGGCTCGCGTGAATATGCCGACCGGATTTCCGCCGCCTTCCGCGACACTTGGCCGCTTTTAGATATCGCGCCGGATCATTTCATCCGCACCACCTATCCTGAGCACATCAAGGTGGTGCAGGATATTCTGCAAAAGGTTTATGATCAGGGCGACATTTATTTTTCCTCTTATTCCGGCCATTACTGCAAGGGCTGCGAGCGATTTCTAACTGAGAAAGAATTGGTGGACGGCAAATGTCCCGATCATCTGACGGTGCCGGATGAGGTCAGCGAGCAAAATTATTTCTTCCGCATGTCAAAATATCAGGACTGGCTGATCAATCATATCAAAGCCAATCCTGACTACATCACGCCGGAACGCTACCGCAACGAAGTTCTGTCATTCCTCAGCGAGCCACTGGAAGATTTGTGTATCTCCCGGCCTTGCTCGCGCCTGACTTGGGGCATTCCACTGCCCTTTGACAAAAATTTTGTCACCTATGTTTGGTTTGATGCGCTGATCAATTATCTGACCGGCATTGGTTATCCTGACGGGGCGAATTTCACCAAATACTGGTCGGTGGCGGAACACATTGTCGCCAAGGATATTCTCAAGCCGCACGCCATCTATTGGCCGACCATGATTCAGGCCGCCGGACTGCCGCCATATCAGAAACTGCATGTGCATGGCTACTGGAATGTAGATGACACCAAGATGTCAAAATCCATTGGCAATGTCATCCGGCCCGGTGATTTGGTTGAGGAATACGGCGCAGACACCGTGCGTTATTTCCTTTTGCGCGAGATGAGCTTTGGCCGCGATGCCTCGTTTTCCAAAGAGGCGATCTTTGAACGCCGCAATTCCGATTTAGCCAACGATATTGGCAATCTTTTCTCCCGCGCCTTGACGATGCTGGCCAAGTATGCGGACGCAAAGGTGCCGCAGGCAGATGAGGCGGCTGTCACTGAAGAAGATCGGGCGTTAATTGCTGCCATCGAGAAGATGCTGACCGATTACGCCGCCTGCATGAACGGTTTTGAGTTCCACCGCGCTTTGCAGGCAGTCTGGGAAGTGATTGGAATGCTGAACCGTTTTATTGTCACCAACGCGCCGTGGGAGCTGGCCAAAGATGCGGCGCAAGCCGGGCGGCTGCGAACGGTGCTCTATTTCCTCGCGGAAAGCCTGCGGATTCTCGCGCTGGTATTGCGTCCAATCATGCCGACTGCCGCAGGAAAGATGGCTGCCGCGCTGGGTTTGAGCGAGGAATTAAATAACGCCGTGCTGTCTGAAGCGGGCCGCTGGGGAGGAATTCAGCCCGGCACTGCGTTGAACGTTGGCGAGGCACTCTTTCCCCGCTTGGAGAAAAAGGCGGCTGCGCCTGCCGCGCCGGAGAAACCCAAGCCGCAAGCCAAGGTAGAAAAGAAGGCGGAGTCAGCGGCGCAGGAAGAGGATGGTTTGATCAGTTTTGAGTATTTTGGCAAAGTTGAGCTGCGGGTGGCGGAGATTGTCGCGGCGGAGAAAATCGCCAAGGCGGAGAAGCTGCTCAAGCTGACCGTGAAGGCACCGGAGGAGCGAACGCTGGTGGCTGGCATTGCCAAGCATTATCAGCCGGAAGAGCTGATCGGGCGCAAGGTGATTATTGTGGCGAACCTGAAGCCTGCCAAGCTGATGGGAATTGCTTCGCAGGGCATGGTATTGGCTGCCAAGGAGAAGGACGCGGACGGCAACGAGCGGTTAGTGCTTTCTGCGGTGGCGGCGGATATTGCGGTAGGGTCGAGGGTGGCGTAGCGGTTGCAGGCAGATGGCGGGATTGGCATTGCTTATCCCTCTACATACTGTATAATCAGCTCTTATACTTCTCCATTATAAGGAAAGAGGAACTATGGGTGCTGTATCTGAGTTCTTGCAAGCCATTCCGGCGGCTGCATCAAGTCCTTATGCTCTGATTGCATACGTAGTTGCACTTATTGTGGCAGCATACGCAGGCTTCCGGCTGCGTGAGCTACAGTCAGTGCTGCGCACTATTCAAGCTCGACCCTCCACATCTGACAGCCAGATGGTTGAAGTCATCAAGGTCGTTACGCAACGGCCCGTCCCGCCCCAGATGACTGGTGCTCAGTGGATTCGCTACCAGCGGCTGCAAGCAGGGCTGTTAATCGTGATAGCTCTCATAATTGCTTTTCTTACGATAGCGGTTATGGCAATATCCCCAGATAAACATCGTCCTGTAAACATATCAGGACTAACTATGTCTCTCCAAAGCGGTACCTATAAAGTGTCTGCTCTTGTATCAATACTCAGTAAGCTCTCTGAGGATTTCACATTAGTCATAGACGATTCGGTGCCAGAGGAGACAAGAAAACGACTGGTTAAACTCGAGACGTTTAATAACGTTCCATTAGAAACATTCCTCAAAATATTCTGTGATAGAGCAGGTAAACTTAAATACTATATAAATCCATCAACTAACATGATTATCTTATATAAGGAGGTAAAGCAATGAAGCTGTTTAGAACGATCGGATACACTGCACTTTTATTCAACTTATTTTTTCCTGAATTATCTCTTTCACATTGTTGCAGAGGTACCTGTGCAACACCTGGTCAGGTATTCACGTGTATAGGCTGTGAAAGCGCAAATCCTAGGTGTGGTTGTGATAACCCTCTACAACAAAACAAGATGCTTTCGGCCTTCATACAAGCTAAAGAGGGGGTTGACAAGTCAAAGATCGTCAATCTTGATAAAGTTCTTCAGAAGGCTGTCGAAGAGAGTTCTCAGAAGTTAAATACGCCTGTCAAATTCGTAGTGAAAATACAGGAAAAAGAGAACGCTCCGCCTAAAGAAGTCGAGTACCAGATTGAAACGTCTCAGTAACTCATTGATAACCTGCGCTGTTTATTGCGGGTACCCTTTTCCTCTTAGGATGATGTTAGTGCGTAGGCTGGGTAATAACCCAGTCTACCCATTATGCTCATCCAAGTTTCACTCTTCAAACCATCAGCAACCACTCAATCGGGCGTAGTTCAACAGCGTGCCAAAAGAACCAGCACTCTGTAGCTGCGCTCCGCTTCATACGGATCATCCCTGCGCAGCGCAGCGCGTTATGATGCCTCAGATGTGGAGGCGATGCAGCGCGTTTAACGCATATCAACCATTCCTTTTTTGAAACGAGACGTTCTAAACTTGAAACGGGTCGCGGCCCGGAGCCGCGAGGCATTTGCAGCAAAGAATGAGGCGTTGCAAACTTCAA
>NZ_JBLWEP010000144.1:0-5828 GCF_048287355.1 Candidatus Electronema sp. TJ | reverse complement strand
GCATGCATTCGTATGTTGCGAATGCGTGGTTTCGTATGCAGGAAAACCGGCAGGCCTAGGATTGTGATTGCTCCATCCGCTCAAAATGAGAAGAGGCGTTGTCAGTTTATCCTGCTCTAGCTATAACATGTCAGCAGAAACGGCTGTTCCTGCTCAGGCGGCGGGAGTCAATGCGCCCAGTTTCTCTGTGCTGACCGCCGCTGCCGGATGGAGCTGCGCTTTCCGTTCGCCTTCCTGCCGCCTGAGCATTTCGCGGGCGGTTTGATGCTCGTTTTCCTCAGCAAAAGCGGCTGCGCTGAACTGCTCTTCAAGGGCCTGCAAGGTGCAAATGAGTTTCATTTTTCTCTCCTTGGGATTAAGATGGATGAGCAACGGTGTTCTTTGTCCTTGCCAATGCAAAGGCTGTGCCATCAGGAAGCAGCGGCGCAGCATCTTGATATTGCTTTCGTAAAAAGAAGGCCTGCTCTTTTCCGTCCGCCGTGGACGCTGCAAAGCGCAACAGCGGCTCCGCCGCAGACTGCAAAAGCCTGCTCGCAGCTGCGTTGCAAAGGATGTTGCATTGCTGATGCGGCTGTTGCATTCTGAATCGTCATGCGCCGTCTCTCCTTGCTCAACAGTCTCTCCCGCCGCATCCGTCTTGGCTATGGCCTGATGGTGACGCTGGTCGCTCTGATCATGCTGCTGGTCGGCCTTGGCTTGGCTGACATCCGCCAGCGCGTCTCTGCTTTGGAGGCCGTTTCCGCGCTCAGCGACACAGTGCTGGAAATCCGCCGCTACGAGAAGAACTGGCTGCTGTACCGGCAGGAGCAGGATTTCTTTGAGAACCGAATGCAGCTGGAAAAGGCCCTTGCCCTGCTTGTTGAACAGGAGAGACGGCAGGTTGCCGCTTCGTTGCAGCGGATGCAGGAGGAGCTGAAAAGCGGGCTGCTGCTTTACCGCGAGCTGATCAACAAGGACTTCAGCTTCTTTCAGGTGGCGCAGCGTCATGCGGAGGAAGAGCAGATTCGCAGCGTGGGCAAACGCTTAGTTGATCTCTCCGGGGCAATGAACGAGAGCATCCGCAGCTCTATTGACGGCAAGCTGGCCAGCCTGACGCTCACCGGCCTCCTCTTTGTGCTGGCTGTGGCCGGACTGGCTCTCTTTCTTGGCCGCCAGATGAGCACCTTGGTGGTCAGACCGCTGCAAGGCATCGTTGAATACACCCGCAGCATCGCGCAAGGACGTTTTCCCAGCCAGCAGAACGATGAGGCCGATCTCACTGAGATCCGTGCTGTGACCGAGGCCATCCGCTCCATGCTCGATGTGCTGGAAAAACGGGAGAAGCAGCTTGTTCAGAGCGAGAAGCTGGCCGCAGTCGGCACCTTGGTGGCAGGCGTGGCCCACGAGCTGAACAATCCGCTTTCCAATGCCAGCAGCTCGGCGCAGATACTGCTGGAGGAATTGCAGGAGGCGAACATCCCGGACAGCGAGTTCCTGCTGGAAATGGCGGCGCAGATTGACGAGGAGACTGACCGGGCGCGGAACATCATCCGCTCGCTGCTCGAATTCGCTCATGACCGCGAAATGCGGCCTGCGGAGCTGGAGCTGGAGCGTTTTATCCGTCAGACCAGCAGGCTGGTGGTCAACGACTTCCCGGCGGAGATTGAGTTCACTGTGGACATCAGCAAAGACGGCCTCTTCTTCGCTGACAAGCGGCAGCTCCAGCAAGCGCTGATCAACATCCTCCGTAATGCCGGACAGGCGCTGGAAGGCAGCGGGAAAATCCTGCTCCGGGCTGGAATTGACGAGGAGCGCGGTGAAGCGCTGATTGAGGTGCGCGACAACGGCCCCGGCATTGCGGCAATGGATCTGGAAAAAATCTTTGATCCCTTTTACACCACCAAAGACGTGGGCAAGGGCAGCGGTCTTGGCCTGGCTGTCACCCGCGAGATCATCAGCAAGCATGGCGGCACCATCACGGTGGAGAGCGAGGAAGGACGCGGCGCGGCCTTCTTCATCCGCTTGCCGGTGAGCTTGGCCGCAGCGAGGCAGGAGAAAAATGTCGCTCGATGAATTTTAAAAACGTCGGGCGAGGGAAGATGAGAGTGTCGAGCGAGGCAATGTGCGAGACTCGAGCGAGAGAGGCGAAGAGTGTCGAGCGAGTGAAGGAGGGAGACTCGAGCGAGTCTCTTGCAAAACGTCGGGCGGGAGAAAGAACACGGCTCGCCTTTCACCAAAGAGCATCATCATGAATCCGCCAAAAATCTTAATCGTTGACGACGAGCAGGCCGCAGTCCGCAACCTGCAGCACATCCTCGTCAAAGAGGGCTGCGAGGTCATTGCCACCCAAAGCGGCCAGAATGCCCTCAAGCTGGTTGAGCAGCACAGTTTTGACCTTGTGCTGACCGACCTGCGGATGCCCAATGTGGACGGCATGGAAGTCCTGCGGCGGGTCAAGCAGGTCTCGCCGGACACCGAGGTGGTGATGATCACCGGCTACGCCACAGTCAATTCAGCGGTTTCGGCCATGAAAATGGGAGCGTATCATTATGTGATCAAGCCCTACAAGCTGGACGAGGTGCGCAAAGTCGTGCGCGAGGCTCTGGAAAAACGGCGGCTGCGGCAGGAGAACGCGGAGCTGAAAGAGCGGCTGGCCAAAGCGCAGGGCGTGACCATTCTCACGGAAGATCCGGCCATGCAGAAGCTCCTGCGCACTGCCCGCGAGGTGGCGCAGAGCGACTGCTCGGTGCTGATCAGCGGCGAGTCCGGCACTGGCAAGGAGCTGCTGGCCCGCTACATCCATGAGCACAGCCCGCGTGCTGCTGGGCCGCTGAAGGCGGTCAACTGCGGCGTGTTCACTGAGGAGCTGCTGGCCAATGAGCTGTTCGGCCATGAGAAAGGGGCCTTCACCGGCGCGGACCGGCATAAGATTGGCCTGATTGAATCAGCGGCAGACGGCACCATGTTCCTCGACGAGGTGACGGAGATGACCTTGGCCATGCAGGTCAAGCTGCTGCGGGTGCTACAGGAAAAGGAGGTGCTGCCGCTGGGCGCGACTGAGCCAGTCAAGGTCAACGTCCGCTTCTTGGCAGCCACCAACCGCGATCTGGCTCAGATGGTCAAGGAGGGCGGCTTCCGGCAGGACTTGTATTTCCGCATCAATGTTATGCATCTGCACCTGCCGCCTTTGTCCGAGCGGCCCCGCGACATTCGTCTGCTCGCGCAGTTCTTCTTGGACCGCTTCAGCGCAGTGATGCGCAAGCCGGTCAAGGAGCTGGCACCGGAGGCCTTGGAGCGGCTGCAAGAGCATTCGTTCCCCGGCAATGTGCGCGAGCTGGAGAACATCATCGAGCGGGCCGTGGTGCTGGCTTCGGGCAGCTGCATCGAGACCGCTCATCTGCCGGAGGATTTAGGAGCCGAGACCTTCCGCGCCTCGGCGGCGGAGTCTGATGAAGGAGCAATTCCTTCGCTCGACGATCAGGAGCGGAAATATATTGAATGGGTGCTGGCTCAGACCGGGCAGAACAAGTCAAAAGCGGCGGAGATTCTCGGCATCAACCGGGTCTCGCTCTGGCGGAAGCTGAAGAAGTACCACGGACGCTGGTGAAATAAATCCGCATTTGCTGCTTGCCCGCGCGGCAGATTGGTGATAAATAACTCCTCTGAATTTATTCAGATCGCTGTCTGCTCTGTTTGCTGACAAAATTTTTCCTGCTGAGTTCCATGTCTGAATCTTTGCGTTGCTTCACTGCCTATGATGTCCGTGGCCGGGTGCCGGATGAACTGAACAGCGGCATCGCCGCCCGCATCGGCCTTGCCTTCTGCCGCCAGATCGGGGCGCACCGGGTGGTTGTCGGTCGCGATGTCCGTCTGTCGAGCTTGGAGCTGGCCGAAACCCTCTGTCAAGTGCTCACGCGGGCAGGCATTGATGTGCTTGACATCGGTCTCTGCGGCACCGAGGAAGTTTACTTCGCGGTGTTCAACGGAGAGAGCCAAGGCATCGACGGCGGCATCATGATCACTGCCAGCCACAATCCGGCGGAATACAACGGCATGAAGTTTGTCCGCCAAGGTGCGCAGCCCATTTCCGCTGACTCCGGCCTGCGCGAGGTGGCGGAGCGGGCCGCCTCAGTGGACTGGTTCCTCAATGCCTTGCCGGACAAGCCGGAGCGGGTTGGGCAGCACATCAAGCTGCCCAACAAGCGGCAGTACATATCCCGCCTGCTGGCTTCGCTTGACAGCGCGTCGCCGCTTCGGCCTTTGACGGTCGTGGTCAATCCGGGCAACGGCTGCGCCGGGCCGGTGATTGATCTGCTTGAGCCGCATCTGCCGTTCACCTTCATCAAAATCAATCATCAGCCGGATGGCAGCTTTCCCAATGGCGTGCCCAATCCGCTGCTGCCAGAAAAACGAGAGGACACCGCCAGGGCCGTGCGCGAGCATGGAGCCGACCTTGGCATCGCTTGGGACGGCGACGGCGACCGCTGTTTTTTCTTTGACGGGCAGGGCCATTTCATAGAGGGGTATTACATAGTCGGCCTGCTGGCCGCAGAGGTGCTGCGGCGGCACCCGGGCGCGGTCATCCTGCATGATCCGAGACTGATCTGGAACACGCAGGAAATGGTCGCTCAAGCGGGCGGCAAGGCAGTGATGACCAAGACCGGCCACGCCTTCATCAAAGAGGCCATGCGCCGGGAAAACGCGGTCTACGGCGGCGAAATGTCGGCGCATCATTATTTTCAAGACTTCGGCTGCTGCGATTCAGGGATGCTGCCGTGGCTGCTCATCTGCAACATCATGAGCGAGACGCGGAAGCCGCTTTCAGACTTGGTGGAAGAGCGGATGCGGGCCTTCCCGGTCAGCGGCGAGATCAACTCCACTGTGGCTGATCCTGACACGGTGATCCGCATGATTGAGGAACGGTATGCCGACGCGGAGAAAGACTACACGGACGGTCTGTCGGCGGCGTATCCGAACTGGCGCTTCAATCTGCGCAAATCCAACACCGAGCCGGTGTTGCGGCTCAATGTGGAGACACGCGGCGATGAGCGGCTGCTGATGCAGAAAACAGCGGAACTGCTGGATTTGATCCGCAGCAACAAGAAGGACGACGGAACGCTCAGGCCGGAGATGCGCCTGCGGAAATAGACCTCTTGCATACCTGCCTCTGCGTTGAATGGCTGCGCCAAACATGTGTTTGATGCAGGGGCGAAAAATCTTTCGTCCCTGCTACTTGCGCAAGAGGTCTGATGCCGCTGTTCCGCGTCACGGTTTTGGTTTTGGAAAACGCATGCTCACCCCTCCTTGCGCCGCTGTGTGTTTCGCATCTGAACTGCCCGCCCGCATCTGCTGCGATGCCGGCATTGTTCCGATATTTTTTAATTTTTTCCCGGCGGAAACGCGTTTAAATCGTCCTGATTTAAACTTGAATCAGGACGGTTCACATTTAAATTGCCCTGATTCACATTGAAACCGAGGCAATTCACACTTAAATCGCTCCGGTTTCAATTGAAATTGGGCCGGTTTCGATTTAAATCAGGCCGATTTAAATTTAAATCGCCTTGATTCAAGTTGAAACCGGGACGATTCACATTTAAATCGGGGCAATTTAAATTGAAACCGGAGTGATTCAAGTGTGAATCGGGACGATTTCAATCGAAAACGGGACGGTTTAAGTGTGAATCAGGGCAATTTCAATTGCGTTTGGGACGATTTAAACGGTGAACAGGCCGTTGCGACGGACAATCCAGCCATAATATTCTTCAAACGCTCTTGCCTGAGCCGCAACTGGGCCGGGCGAAAGATTTTCATTCACACAGGGCGCACTGACTGGCTCAACTTATGCAAGA
>NZ_JBLWEP010000143.1:0-5882 GCF_048287355.1 Candidatus Electronema sp. TJ | reverse complement strand
GCAGAACGCATGCATCTCAATTTCAAGACGCGTCTCAAACGCCTGAGTCATAAAACCGTCTGTTTTTCACAGGACGAAAGAATGCAGTGCAACAGGTGTTGACACCCGAATGACCGGGCAGGCATCTTGCGTTCACACCGCCGCCAGCGTGATGCCCGGATTGCCCCGGTTCAAATCGTGATGCTGGCGGAGCGCGGGAAAACGGCGGAGGAGGTCGCGGCCCGGCCCGCTGCGCGTGCTGAAATCCTCGCCGAAAACAACCGCGCTGATGCCGCCCCGGTGCTGAAGGTAGAGCAGGCGGTCGCGCACTTCCTGGCGGATGAAGCCGCCTGCGCCGCTGGAGCCGTAACCGTGGATCAGAGTCAGCACCCGGCGATGCTCCAAACGGGCCTGCGCCAGCTCGCGGTCGAGACGAAGCAGGGCTTGCTCCACCGTGGGCATTCCCTGCTTGAGATTGATGATTTTATGCAGATCAAGCTGGCCGGGCAGAACCAGCTCCAGCGCGGACTCGCAAAAAGGGCAGCTGCGCAGTCCTGGCTCCACCTCGTTGCCGCAGACTCCGCAGCAGATTTCCCTCATGCCCGCCCGCCCCGGCGCACTTCAATCACGCTCGGCAGCTGGCTGAGATGAACTTGCAGGCGGTGAAGCTGCTCAAGGCCGCTGACCTCGACCAGCACCCGGAACTCGGCGACTTTGTCCGCCTTGGTGCGCGAGTTCATCTCAATGATGTTCGCGTCGTCGCTGGAAATGGCCGAGCTGATGTCGGCGAGCAGGTTCTTCCGGTCATGGGCTTTCAAAAGCAGCTCGGCGCGGTGCGGCCCTGCCCCGCCGTCTGACCACTGCACTTCGAGCAGACGTTCCGGCTCGGCAGTGAGCAGGCTGGGGCATTTGGCTTTATGCACCGCAATGCCGCTGCCGGTGGTGATGTAGCCGATGATTTCATCGCCCGGCACTGGGCGGCAGCATTGGCTGATTTTGATCAGCAGATCGTCTATGCCGTCCACCTGCACGGCCCCGCGTCCGGCAGGCACCGGCCTGCTGGCCTTGTTTTCGCTGGCGGCGGCTTTCTCCACCTTCTCCAGCAGCTCGGCCTCCTGCCGCTTCGTCTCTTCCGCCTTGACCTGCTCGTCCGGCAGCAGGGCGCGTTCAAGCTGCTGCACCGTCACTTCGCCCGCGCCGACCTTGGTCAGCATGTCATCAAGGGAGACCGCCCGCAGCTTGGTCAGCAGGAGGCGGAGCTGGCCGCTCTTGATCAGCTTCTTCAGGCTGGTCTCGCGGTTCTTCAGCTCGCGCTCGCAGATTTCCCTGCCCAGCTCCAAGGCGCGGGCCTTTTCCTCCTTGCGCAGCCAATGCCGGATTCTCGCTTTGGCCCGGCTGGTCTTGGCCATGTGCAGCCAAGCCTGCTTGGGATGCGGCTCCTTGCTGGTGATGATCTCAACGATGTCACCATTTTGCAGTTCCTGCTTGAGCGGCACCAGCCGACCATTCACCCTTGCTCCGGCGCAGCGGTCGCCGACCGAAGTGTGGATGGCGTAGGCGAAATCTATCGGCGTGGCACTGCGCGGCAGCTCGCGAACTTCGCCGGTCGGGGTGAGGACGTAGATATCTGGGTCGTACAGCTCGCCGCGCACGGTGTCGAGGAACTCGACCGGATCTTCCACCTCCTGCAAGCCTTGCACCAGCTTCTTCAGCTCATGGAAAAGGCGGGCATCGTCCCGGTTGATCTTCTGTCCTTCTTTGTACGCCCAGTGCGCGGCCACGCCCTCCTGCGCCACCTCATCCATTGCCTGGGTGCGGATCTGAATCTCCATGAAATGGCCGCCCGGCCCGACCACCGAGGTGTGCAGCGACTGATAGTTGTTCGACTTAGGCGCGGAGATGAAGTCCTTGATCCGGCCCGGCACTGGAGTCCAGCTGCCGTGGATGGTGCCAAGAGCCGCGTAGCACTCATGCACGGTGTTGACGATGATGCGGAAGGCCACCTTGTCATAGACCTGCTCGACCGGGATGTTCTGCACCACCAGCTTCTTGTAGATGGAGTAGAGATGCTTGGGCCTGCCCAGCACCCGCAGCGGGGTGATGCCCGCCGCCTTGAGCTTGCCGCGCAGAATGGCTATGACCTCTTCCACGTACTTTTCCCGCTCGCCGAGTGTGCTGTCAAGATGCTTGGTCAGCGAGGCGTGCTCCGCCGGAAAAAGGTGCTGGAAGGAAAGGTCTTCAAGCTGCCGCTTCAGCCAGTCTATGCCAAGGCGGCTGGCCAGCGGGGCGTACAAATCCATCGTTTCCCGTGCCGCCTGCCGCCGCCGCTCCTCCTCCGCATTGTGCAGGCCGAGCATGTCGTGCAGACGGTCGGCCAGCCGGACGAGCAGCACCCGGATGTCCGATCCCATGGCCAGAAACAGCCTGCGGATATTCTCCGCCTGATGCGTCAGGCTGGAGTCATAGCGGACATTGGTGATCCTGGTCGCGCCGCTGACGATGTTGGCGACCTCTTGGCCGAACTGAGCTGACAGCTCCTCATGAGAAGCGTGGCCGTGCCGGATCACCCCGTGCAGCAGCCCGGCGGTGATCGTCACCACGTCCAGTTTCATTGAGGCGATGGTGGTGGCCACATCAAGTATATGCCGGACGTACAGCTCGCCGGAAAGATGGAGCTGCCCTTTGTGCCGTTCGCAGGCAAAGGCGTAGGCCCGTTCCAGAGGACTAAGGTCGACATCCTGAAGATAGCTGCGGGCGATCGAGAGCAGGCTGGTGAAGTCAGGCATTTTTTGTCTTGGAGGCAGTTAGCTGGGAAAGATCATCGCGTCAACTCGCTCGGCAAAGCGGTTCGCCATGCAGACAAGTCCAGCAATCTATTCTAAACGTCAAACAGCTGCAACAAAAGGCTGCTGCTCCTGCCGCAATTTCACAAAATGCCTGCCGCCTTCTTCGCCATCTCCGCCGCCTCTTCCTTGCTGCTGACCACGCCGTCAAGCTGGGCCTCCAGCACGTGGTTGAGGAGCTGTTTGAACTGCGGACCTGGCTGCAAGCCCAGTGTGAGCAGGTCTTGGCCGCTGATGAGCGGCCGGACATCGCGCAGGCTGGTGACGTAGCGCGACACCGCCTCCTGAATATGCTTCTTGCGGGCGATGACCATCAGACTGAGCAGGGCCTCGTTATCCATGCCGCGCAGCAGCCAGTATATCTCGCTGGGCTTGAAGAAAGGACGGCAGAGCATATCTGCGGCAATCTGCTCGCTCTTCACCTTGCGCTCAATCAGCAGCCTGCGCAGGCGCGGCGGGGCTTCAAAGCGGTCGCAGAAGCGGCGCAGCTCCAACTCCCGCGAACGGCTGAACAGGGCGAGCAGGCGTACAGTCCAGCACTCGCACTGCTTGTCCTTTTCCGGCAGATAAAGGAGGCGGAACCAGGCAAGAGCCTTCTCCGCCTGCGTCATGACATGGACAAAGCGGCGGTCTATCTTCAGGTTCGGACGCAGGTCGGGCCAGAGGAGCGGAAAAAGGCCGAAGCCCTCCAGCCGCTGCAAGGCCGGGAGCGGATTGTCTTCGGAGAACAGCAGCCGCAGCTCGTTGAAGAAGCGCAGGCCGCTGAACTTCTCTGCCCGGTGCATTTGCACGGCACTGCGGATGAGCTTCTCGGAATGCCGGGCAATGCGGAAATCGAGACGCTGCTCGAAGCGCACTGCCCGGAAGATACGGGTCGGATCCTCCACGAAGCTGAGATTGTGGAGAACACGCAGCTGCCGCTCTTTCAGATCGTTCTGCGAGCTGAAGTAGTCAACCAAGATGCCGAAGCGGTCAGGGTTGAGATGCACAGCCATGGCGTTGACCGTGAAGTCGCGGCGGAAAAGATCAAGCTTGAGCGAGCTTTTTTCCACCACTGGCAGGGCCGCAGGCTCGGCGTAGTATTCAAGGCGGGCCGTGGCCACATCCACCCGCTGGCCACCGGGCAGAATCACTGTGGCAGTGGCGAACTTCTCATGCGTGCGCACAGAGGCCTTTCTGCGTTGCGCAAACTCTTGGGCAAAGAGGATGCCATCTCCCTCCAGCACTATATCTATATCTAAGTTGCGGCTTTGCAGAAGGAGGTCACGAACAAAGCCGCCAACCGCGTAAGCCCGCATCTCCATGCTCTGCGCGGTCTCGCCGATCTCCCTCAGGAGCAGGATGATCTCCCTGCCCAATGTCTCAACCATCAGGCGGCTGATGGTGCGGCTGCGCTCCGCTGAAGGATGCTCTTCCTCGCGCAGCAGGCTGCGCGGCAGGCGGGCCGGATCGTGGGCGAGCAGGTTGAGCAGATCCGTGCGGGTGATCACCCCGCAGAGGAATTCCTCCCCCTCTTCCTCCCGGATAATCGGCACCAGTCTTTGCCGCCGGGTGATGATCAGCTCCTGAATCTCGGCCTGGCCCGCGTCTTCGCGCAGAGTCGCCAGCTCCGTCGTCATGTAGTCGCTCACCGGCGCATTGCCAAGCTGGTGGGCAATGCCCTTTTCCGCAATCCGGCGCGAGATCATCCCCAGCAGACCCTTGGGCTGTCTGCGCTCGCTGTTGTCGCGCACCACCGGCAGCACGGTGAGGTTGTAACGGGTGAGCAGCTCGCTGGCCTCGCGCAGGCTGACTTCCGGGCGGACGGCGATCACTGGCGAGGACATGATCTCACCGGCCAAAGCCTTGGGCCGCACGCAGCGATAAAGCAGCTGCAGCAGTTCCTCCTCGGCCTCGAAGATGCTTTTGTCGCTGATCACTGCCGAGGCAGCTGCCGCGTGGCCGCCGCCGCCAAAGGCGCGGGCCACGTCCCCGGCGTTCACTTCCGGGATGCGGCTGCGGCAGATGAGGTAGAGGCGGTCGTCCATGCCAACTAAGGCAAAGACCGCGTCCAAGTTCTCCATCACCATCATCCGCCGCACCAAGGCCGAGAAGTCATCAGCGTACTGCGGCAGGTTGAGACGGCTGACCGTGACTGCCACGGTGTTGATGGTGTATAAGGTCGAGTTCTTCAGCAGCTGATTCAGCAGCGAGACCTGATCCGACGACAGCTCGCGGCTGACAAAGTGGTTGACCAAGTCCAGCTTTGCTCCTTGCTCGATCAGCCAGGCGGCGGCGCGAAGATCGGCAGGCGTGGTGCCTGCGCAGAGAAAGGAGCCGGTGTCTTCGTGAATGCCGATGCTCATCAGGGTGGCTTCATCTGCTGTGAGGCGGATGCCGCGTTCCTGCAAGAGCCGGGCGAAGATGGCAGCGGTCGAGCCAAGCAGCTCCACCACCTCGACCGCGCCGCGCAGGTCGCCGGGCGCGTCTGGGTGGTGGTCGTAGAGATGAATCTCCAAGCCGGGATTGCGCAGGCATTCCTGCACCCGGTCGAGGCGTTCAGGCTGGCGGGTGTCCACAACAATCAGACGGCGGACCGCGCTCAGATCAAGCTCCTTCAGCTTCTTGAAGTGGTAGAGATGGCGGAGGTCAGCAGAGAGATACTCGGTCAGCCGCCGCTCGGCTGCCCCGGCAAAGACCAAGGTTGCGCCCGGATAGAGCTTCCGCGCCGCGATCATTGAGGCGAGGCCGTCAAAGTCGGCGTTGTTGTGGGTGGTGATGAGATCCATGCCGCCCAGTGTACTTGATTTGGCGAGATGGGGGAAGAGGCGGCATGGATGTTTCACGGCCTGATCAACTGGAGGGTACCCATCAGGCATTCTGGTGGGTACCCACCAGTGTCTCTGATGGGATCCCTGTAGATTGCCTGATGGGTACCCTCCAGTTTTTTTCCTGCTCCGCCTGTCTGTTTCAAGCTGCCCTGCATCAGGAGCAAGGCAATTATCCTGTTGAAAAAAATGGCAGGATGTGTATGCTGGTGCATTTGGTGAAGCTCCAGATTGATTGCAGGGTGCCTTTGAG
>NZ_JBLWEP010000142.1:0-6180 GCF_048287355.1 Candidatus Electronema sp. TJ | reverse complement strand
AATTATCACTTCCGGCCCAAGCGGTCCTGTCAGCGGGCCGACAGCCAAGGAAATCTGTCCGTCTGTCCGGTACACCGCCTCAAACCGGCACATGCCCTGAAGGCCGGGATAGTCCGTCACCAGCAGCGGCGCGTCCGAACTGTCGCCGACAACGAAGATGCGCGGCTGCGCTGTCGTGACAACGTTGGTCGAGCGCAGGCGTTTGGAATATTCGCCTATCCGCAGCTGGCCGTTTTCTGTGTAGCGCGACCGCACGGAAATGATCTTCTCCACATTGGGCGACACTGACGATAAGCCTGTGAAATCCGGCGTGATGATGATTTTTGACGGCTCGTTCAGGCTGAGCTTGGTCTGCTGCGCCGTGTTGTCGTCAGCGTCAGTCAGAAAAACCCCCTGCTCTGGATCCGCCGCGTCAAAGCCGATGTTCGAGCCGTCCAGACGCAGGCCGTAGTCCGGGCGTATCCAGTTGGCAAGACCGGTGTTTGTGTCACGCGCCGCAATGATGTCAGGCGACTTCTCCGAATACGGCAGGCGCATGTAGGTCGCCTGCTGCGAGACCTCCTGTTTCAGCACCACAGACGGCTTGGCCCTGACATCAACAGGATTGGGCGGCAGGTCGTCAGTCGGCTGCGCCAGACGGACAGGCATGGAGATGACAAAAGACATGAATCCTGAGAGGTTGACCGTGTTGCCGTCGGCAAGCTGGCGCACCACCTCACTGCGGAAAGCCTGCAGCACGGCCTTAGCCACGGCTTCTGGAATAGTCGGGTTATGCAGACTGATCTGCGCCGCCATCTCGTCATAACCCAGCGTCTTCTGGGCAACAGGCCGCGCAGTGTAGGAGGGAGGATTGGTCAGGTAGTTCGGGATGATCTTATACTGGATCGGCATGACGCGCTCCTTTATGCTGAAATGAACACTTAGATGCCGCCAGACAGCAGCACCTGTTTGTTTTCAGAGTAAATCTTTTAAACCGACAGCGCAAGAGGCAAAATCAGTAAAACTGAAATACGCGCGCAAAGCATGTCCGGCTTACGGTGAGCAGGCTCAGCGTCCGACGGTGAGCAGGCTCAGCGTCCGACGGTGAGCAGGCTCAGCGTCCGACGGTGAGCAGGCTCAGCGTCCGACGGTGAGCAGGCTCACCGTCCGACGGTGAGCAGGCTCAGCGTCCGACGGTGAGCAGGCTCAGAGAAAATACAAATGCGGCGGTTCGTGTGCAGCGGCACAGTAGGGACGAAAAACTTTTCGCCCTTGCTTAAGGTGCGGCCTGCGCAAGACGCTGAAAGACGCTCCGCTCTCCACAGCCTGCCTGCCTTGCTGTTTTTGTGTGCAATATTTGTGGTTATAGAGTATGGTGCGGGAGAAGGGGCAGGCGGACAGTGATAAGCGGAAAATTTCTGTATTTTTTACTGCCAACAGCATGGAGAGTTTTCTCTTGTTAATACTGTCTGCACATCATCAACAGATGACATGGATTTAAAAAATGAGAGATAGAAGATTTTGGGCTATTCGTACAGATAAATACAATCAGGAAATTATATTTGAAGAATTAAAAAATGGAAAATTGAGACAAGGATGGGGTTACGATGAAAGCCAAAATTTATTTCTGATTCAATCAGAAATAGACAAAGGAGGAAAATGGTGGAATCGATTATCTGATATTCAAAAAGAGTCCTTGCGTAATTTAAGAATGTTGTCCGATGCTGAAGATAGTATCCAGATAGGGGATATTATCTTGACACCAAACTTGCCGAAGCAGAATTCATTCTGTCTTGCTGAGGTGTCTGAAAGATATGTCTTCAACATGCTTACACTAAATAAAAAAACAGACATTAACAATCTTCACCATGATTATGGACATGTCTTGCCTGTAAAACTTATAACTCTAGATGGGATCAACAAATTCAATGAAAATGTTCATGCTGATCTCCGCTCGACTCTTCGCACACCTATGCGTATGTGGAATTTAGATACGTATAAGGAACATATTGAAAAACTTATTTCTTGCTACGACAAAGGAAAAGATTTAGGTACTGCTTCATCTGGTGAAGCTAAGCTAAGCATTGCCTGGGAAAATGCTTTATTGAAAGCAACAAAATCATTGCAAGATGAATTAGCATCTCAGCTTGATCAGCATTTTCAAGCATCTGAGTGGGAGGAGCCTATAAAAACTGTACTGAGCCAATTATATCCAGGCGTAAATGTTAGATGGACTGGTGGTCCATATGAATATGGTGCTGATATTGTATTGCAGATAGAAAACTTCTTCGGAGAAATACCATGGTTAATTGTGGTGCAAGTCAAAAATTATACTGGTGAAATTAACGAGACCGTTCTTGGACAGATAAAGGAGGCACATGAATGCTACAGCAAAGAGGGTAAAATAATACTTGGAGTCATAATGACTACTGCTGAGAGTAAAACCATTGCTTTTGACAATGCAAAATATGATCTGGAAAAAGAACTTGGCATTCCGATTGAATTAATTTTGCGTCAGAA
The DNA here is from genome assembly GCF_048287355.1 of Candidatus Electronema sp. TJ. Taxonomy (NCBI): domain Bacteria; kingdom Pseudomonadati; phylum Thermodesulfobacteriota; class Desulfobulbia; order Desulfobulbales; family Desulfobulbaceae; genus Candidatus Electronema; species Candidatus Electronema sp. TJ. The sequence continues at coordinate 3,681 of NZ_JBLWEP010000142.1, read as the reverse complement.
ATTGATAGAAATAATGACAGAAGGGCTATCAAAAAAAATGCTGTGAAGCCTTGCAGTGTGCCTGCCCTGCACCATTTTTAGTGTGGGGGCCGCGCCTTGCACGGCTGTTATTTACAGGCAAGAGAATAGACAAATAGAAAAGGAGAGAAAATATGGTGCAGCTCCAAGTTATATCAGATCAACAGCATGCGCTTCCCATCATCCAATCAGCCATTGCGGCAAAAGTGAAACGGATTGAAATAGGGCTGCGCAAGACGGAGCAGGCAATTCAGAAGTTTGAGTCAAAATATCATATTGATTCAGAACAGTTCATGAACGACTGCGCCGCAGAAGACTTGGACGGCGGCGATGACGAATATGTCAGCTGGATGGGAGAACTTCAGCTTCGAGAGGCTATCCGGGAAGAACTGCACCTCCTGAACAATATCGAATATGTTGCTCAAAGAGTATCTGACTGATATCAACAGTACTATTGCAGACTGTGCCGAAACCGGACTGATCATCTCATCCGATGTGATGACGGACATTCGGACAGAGAAGATCGGATTTGTGAAAGGTGAGCTGGTCTTTCTTGACGGGTCAGCACTCTTTTTCAAAGAATATCTTGATCTCCGCTTCTGTCTCGACAAGAAGACGTATTCGTTTCATTATCAGGATGCTCAGGCGCAGTTGCGTTTTCGATATGACAATGCCGCTCACAAACCTGCGCTCGGTTTTAATGATCATAAGCATACGCCCGATGCGACTCTTCACTCAGAAATTCCTCATTTACAGGATGTGCTGGAAGAAATTATGAAGACCTATTTTTCGGAATGCACATGAGACATGCCGACAAGCAAAGTCTCCGCAACGCATATCGTCTCTTTGAAAGCGGCGATATTGACACCTTTGAAATTGGCACAACAAAGGGCCTACAGCAAATCCACCAGCAGCTCTTTCAGGGACTGTATGATTTTGCCGGAAAGATACGGGCAAACAACATCTCGAAAGGGAATTTCAGGTTTGCCAACGCGCTGTATCTGAATGAAATCTTAGTCAAGATTGAGCAGATGCCGGAGGCGGCCTTTGAGCAAATCATCGCCAAGTATGTGGAGATGAACATTGCTCATCCTTTCATGGAAGGAAACGGCAGAGCAATGCGCATCTGGCTGGATATGATCCTGAAAGCGCGGCTGAGGAAAGTGGTCAACTGGCAGCATGTGGACAAGACGCTGTATTTGCAGGCGATGGAGAGAAGCCCGGTCAATGATTTGGAGATCAGAACCCTCCTCTCAGCCAACTTGACCGGGAAGATTGACGACCGGGAAATTATCTTTAAAGGGATAGAGCAATCCTATTATTACGAAGGGTATGGGAGCAGAAAGTAGCTGTACGGCGGCAGGGGGCGAAAGATTTTCCGCCCCCCGCGCAAACGGTGTACGCAGGCAGTCTGATCCTGTCAAGCGTTTCAGGAACGCTCCAGCAATCTGTTCAGCAATGAGGAAGTTGTCAAGGAGAGCGCATCATGTCGCAATGCACAATAACCATACCGGAGCGTCTACAGCTCAATGTGCGGGAGACCAAGAGGTTTCTGGCTGCAAAGATGTATGAGGCAGGAAAACTGTCCTTGGGTCAGGCGGCTGAACTTGCCGAGCTTTCCAAAAGGGCCTTCGCAGAGATTCTGGCGGATTACAATGTTTCGCTGATCAATCACCATCCGGCGGATATCCTGCGCGATGCGGCACAGTTCTGAAATTGTCATTGCTGACACCAGCTGTCTGATCCTTCTGGGCAAGATTGATGCAATTGACCTGCTGCGCCGTCTTTGCGAAAAAGTTTATATCACTCCGACGATACAAGAGGAATACGGCGAGGAGCTGCCGGACTGGATGGAGGTCAAAGAGCCTGAGAACACGCAGTGCCAAAATCTGCTGGAAATGGATCTTGATGCCGGTGAAGCAAGTGCCATCGCCTTGTCTCTGGAAACTGCCCGGTCCATCTTGATCATTGACGATCTCAAGGGCAGAAAGGTTGCGGAACGACTTCATCTGAGATATTCAGGAACCCTTGGCCTCCTTTTGCAGGCGAAACTGGCCGGGATATTGCCAGCACTTCGTCCTGTTGTTGTCAAAATCAGAGAGACGAACTTCAGATTCAGCGCGACGCTTCTGGACGCTCTTCTCGAACAGGCAAGAGAATGAGCGCTGCTACTCGGCTGCTGCGGAGGCGGCGCGGATGCAGGAAGGAAGGGGATTGCCGCAGTCGCAGCTGGCCCAGTTGAGCTTGCTGCGGAGGATGGCGAAATAGCCTTTGTGGGGAGAGCTGATCAGGCGCAGAGGCTTGGCCGCCGCCTCGACTGCGAGGAACTGCCCTTCCTGCAAGACCGCTGTCAGCGCGCCGTCCACCATCACCTTGACCTTGTCGGCAGGCTGGGCGAGCTTGGCCGTGACTTTGGCCTGCGGCGGCAGCAGCACTGGCCGCGATTCGAGCATGAAGGGGCAGATCGGCGTAAGCAGGATGGCGTGCAGGCCAGAGTGGGCGATTGGGCCGCCTGCGGAGAGGTTGTAGGCGGTGGAGCCGGTCGGCGTGGAGATGATCAGGCCGTCGGCCTTGTAGGTGGCGACGTAGTCTTCGTCGGCCCAGCAGCAGAGGCGCAGCAGCGGCTCAGTGCTGCCCTTGAGAATCACCGCCTCGTTGAGGGCGAAACGGGGCCGGTCAAGCGGGGTGCCGCCGCTGTCCAAGAGCTGCGTCCGCAGCATCATCCGCTCTTCAATCTGCACCCGCCCGGCCAGCACTTCCTCCAAGGCCGGGTGCATTTCTTCAGCCGCCACTTCGGTGAGAAAGCCGAGGTTGCCCAGATTGATGCCGATGACCGGAATCTCCAGCCGCGCCGCCTGCTCGGCCACGTGCAGCAGGGTGCCGTCGCCGCCAAGGATGGTCAGCATGTCCATGTCCGGCTCGATCCGGTCCAGCTCGGCCTGCACGCCGCGCTGGCCGAACCAGTCCGCCAGCTTCAGCCCGGCCTGCCGCACCGCCGGAGAATCCTTGCGGATGATGATGCCGACGCGGCGGATGTTCATGCGCTGGCCTACTTGCCCAGCTCTTTCGAGCGGTCTGTTGCGGCCTTGACTGCGGCCATCACCGTGCCGCGCAGGCCGTCGCGCTCCATGACCTGGAGGCCAGCGATGGTGGTGCCGCCCGGCGAGGTGACGCGGCCTTTCAGCACCGCCGCAGGCTCGCCGGTTTCCAAGGCCAATTTGGCCGAACCGTAGAGGGTTTGCAGAGCAAGCTGCTCGGCCAAAGGACGGGGAATGCCCGCCAGCACGCCGCCGTCGATCAGCGCCTCCAAGAAGGTGAAGACGTAGCCCGGCCCGGAGCCGCTCAGGCCGGTGACGGCATCCAGCAGGTTCTCCGCGACCTCCACGCAGGTGCCGACTGCCGAGAAGATCTGCCCGCAGAGGGCCATGTCCTCGCGGCTGGCGTTCTTGTTGCCGCTCATCGCCGATGCCCCGGCTAAAACCAGCGCGGGCGTGTTGGGCATCACCCGGATGATGCGCATGGCACTGCCGCCGAGGCCGCGTTCCATCTGGCTGATGGTCACGCCCGCAGCGATGGAGATGAGGAGATGCCCCGGCCCAAGGTGCTCACGGTAAAGCTGAAGCACCGGCTCCATGATCTGCGGCTTGACCGCAAGGATGATGA
>NZ_JBLWEP010000141.1:0-6253 GCF_048287355.1 Candidatus Electronema sp. TJ | reverse complement strand
CTGCTGCTGACCTGAACCATGACGAACTGGCCCGGAGAGGCCGCAGCGGCGATCTCCGGCGCATGGACGGTGAGCCGGAAGACCTCGGCGGACAGGCGGTCGTTGGCGAGGATGCGGGAAAGCTGGGAGGTGGGCATCAAAGCATGTTCTGGCAAAATTCGATCTCGTTCATTAACAATGCCGCTGCGGCAAGTTTCTCTTTGCCCAGTCAAACTTGGCGCATCAAAATCTATATTCCTGCTTGAACTCTCACGGCGGCTTTGCGCAATTTCTTTGAAAATCTGGCGCAGGCTGCTGTCAGCTGCCCATGAGCCGCAGAGTTCATCGACTATTTTTATTTTTTCATCATTCATGCCTTCAGCTCTATCATCGCAGCAAGGATGCCGATGATTCGTCCTGGGGTGTCGTCAAGATTGTAGTCTTTCAGATCAAGATGAACCGAGCTGCCAGCCAGTTTCATGAATTTCCAAGCTGTTCCGCTGGTGACTGCGCCATAGACGGCTGACATGCCTTCGCCGTCCTGCGCGTTGAATTGCTGCGCCGCCACCATCTCAGCAATGCACTGCCCGATTCCGCTCATGATGTTTTCATTCTTCGCTTCAACAACAGCGATGACCGGCGCTTTGACAAAAAGCTGCTCAGGAGAGCGGCTGATCAGAAAATCACAGAAGCCGTTCAGGCCCCGCTCTTTGTCAACGTTGAACTCAACGCCGGAGAAAAAGCTGATTTTTCTGTCGAAGAGCCGCCGCAGCTCAAGCAGCACATTGGCAATGATCAGTTCCGACCGCGCTTTTTCTGTATTGATGGCAACAGCAAGCGGAATGTTTTCCTCCAAGGTCTTGGAAAACGCACCGCTGACGTGCGCCGCCTCAATCTGCGAGAAGATGCCCGCTTTCTCAACTATCTCCAGGCTGAAATCGCGCTGCGCCTGCCGGATGGTGAAGTCGCTGTAGGGCATAATCAACCTGTCATGTTCCTGCTTAGGAATGTTCTGCCGCAAACATCAGCAAAGGCGCGGCGGCAAACAATCCCTGCTGCTCAACCAGCCGCGCGTCGAGCTTCTGTTTGACGGCTTTCAGGTCAAAGTCGCTGTAGGGCATGATGATTCCAGCTGAAAAAGGAACAGACGCAAAATCGGGCGGTGCTTTGGATGTCAGTCAGGTATAATACCCGGCACAGGCTTCTGCTTCAACAAAAACACTCCGCTGCACGGAGGCGGACAATGGACACGATCTATTTCATTTACAGTTTGATCTTCGGCGCGCTGGTCGGCTCCTTTCTCAATGTGGTCATTCTCCGCCTGCCGGAGGAAGGCCAGTCCGTGGTTTTCCCGGCCTCGCACTGCCCGAAATGCCAGACCAAGCTGCGCTGGTTCGAGAACATCCCTGTTCTGAGCTGGCTGGCGCTGCGGGGAAAATGCCGAACCTGCAAGGCTCCCATCTCGCTGCAATATCCAGTGGTCGAATTGAGCATGGCCCTGCTTTCCGGGGCGCTGTGGCGGCACTTCGGCCCCTCTTTCGCCCTGCTCTATTACTTTCTCTTTGCCGCCGCGCTGCTGGCGATCATTTTCATAGACCTGGAGCACCAGATCATCCCCAATCAGATCAGCCTGCCAGGCATTGTCATCGGCTTTGCCGGCTCTTTGCTCAATCCCTGGGTCACGTGGCAGCAGGCCGGGCTGGGTGTGCTGTTCGGCGGGGGAATACTTTGGGGCGTGGCAGTTGGTTATGCCCTGCTGACCGGCAAGGAGGGCATGGGATTCGGCGATGTCAAGCTGCTGGCGATGATCGGGGCCTTTCTCGGCTGGCAGAGCCTGCTCTACGTGGTCTTTGCCAGCTCGCTGACCGGTTCGGTGATTGGCGGGCTGTCCCTGCTGCTGCAAAAGAAAGACAGTCAGACCCGCATTCCCTTTGGGCCGTTCCTTTCCTTGGCCGCTTTGTCGTGGCTCTTTTTTCAGAACAGCATCTTGGCGGCTTGGCAATGGTATTTGGGCATCATCTACTGACCGTCCGTCCTGCGCTGCGGCAGACAAGGCGCAACTGACGCAATTGACGGGCCGGCCAGCAGGAAGCGCTGCTGCTGGCCGGCCGCCTTTCTTCTTTTACAGCACCGCTGTCACCGTGTTGCTCGGTGTTCCTGCTCCAGCGGCATTCTCCGCAATGACCCGGAACTCAAGTTCCACGTTGCGGACCAAGTCTGTCAGTTCAATCTTCAAAGAAGTGGACGTGCCTTTCAGCTGCCACGCTCCAGCAGGATTGACTGTCCTCGCCTCCGCCTTGTAGAAAGCCGGTCTGCCGCCGCTTGTCGGCTTTTCCCAAACCAGCTGCGCTTGTCCCGCGCTTTGTCGGGGAATATCCAGGCTGCCTGGCTGGCCTGGAGGAGCAAGCGGAGTCGGCTCCGCTCTTGGTCCCCAGCCAATCAGGCTCAAGTCCGCCGGAGTTCTGGCGGTGAATTCCGCATATGAGACATTGTTCTTCATAGTCCCGGTCAAATCGGAGAAAGCGTCGGTTTTGACCTCTGTGGCCGCCTTGGACGCGGCCTGCGCCGCGAGCTGCGCATCATGCGCGGCTGCGGCTGCGTCCCGCTCTGCCTGCATTTGCGCCACAGACACAGGGGGTGATGGAAATACTTCTGGATTGGCGGTGAAACCTGCGATCATGCTGTCCGCAAGCGCCAGAATGTGAGCAGCATCCAAAGGAAATTGAGCCATGTCAGTCCTCCATTGAATTTGATGTGCCGCAGATGAGGCTTGATCTGCGCTTCATGAGACTCAATCCGCAGCTGATTCGCAGGTCATCCGCTCCAGACAGAACTTGAGCCGCGCCTGCTCAGGCTTCATTTGTAACGCGCAATGCTTGAAAGTGCAACAGATTAAACGCGAGGAGCTGCGGATCAGATTCGTTTTGCGGCGGATCAGGCCGCACGGGCGGCAGATTTTGCCGCTTGGCCTGCTGATTGCGCGGCTGAACTGCTGGCTGAAGCGTCTTGGGCCGCGCCTTTGCTGACCCGTTCTGCGGATTTTTCCCGGTCAGCCGGGCAATGGCCCGCAGCTGCTGCGCGGCGCAGGACACGAGGAGCTGCTTTGCCGCTCTGCTGCGCCGCTGCGGTGTGATTTTTGTGGGAGGGAGGCAGTTTTTTGAGTAATCTGGCAGGAGATGCCTCGTCAGCGGCGCGAGAACGTTTGAACTGATCTTGTTGTGAGGGACTGCATGGATTGGATGGAACTGCTTAAAGCAGCATGGAACTGGGTGCCGAAAGATCCGGGCACCGTGTTGGACGGTTGGGGCCTCGCTGTGGCAGGTGTGCTCCTCAGCTGGCTCTATGCCCGCCTGCGCAAGCCGAAGGCGGTTTCTGTCCAGTCTGATGTCATCGCATTGCCGCCCGGAAGTGTGCTGACCATTGAGCAGTATAAGAAAGACCTGCTTGAGCAGCACGGAAATTACTTTCTGGAGAAGCAGAAACGGGAAGAGATTGAGCGGAAATTAGCCAATCTGGAGGAGAGCTATCAGGAGAAGCTGCGGCTGCTGGAAGACTCGAAGGAGAAATTGCAGCAGATGGCAGGCAGTCTGCCCAAGCAGCAGCTGGCCGAGGCTGAAGAGCGGCTGGCGCAGGGCGACACCGAGCTTGCCGAGCAGCTTTTTGACCAAGTGGCCGCAGAGACAGGCCAGACAGCGGCGGCGGCCCTGCTCCAAAGCGGGCGGCTGGCCGAGGACAGGCTGGATTACAACAAGGCCCTGCGCAATTATGCCGCCGCCGTTGCGCTTGCGCCGGACAATCCTGATTATCTGCTTGCTGCCGGGCAGATGGCCAGGACGATGGGCGATTATCAGCGGGCGGAAGAATGGCTGGAGCATCTGCTGGCAATCCGGGAACAGGAAGGCAAAGAGGATGAAGCACTGGCCCTTGCTCTGAATGACTTGGCAGTGGTGTATTACTCGCAGGGCCGTTATGAGGAAGCCGAGCCGCTGTATAAGCGTTCGCTGGAGATTTGGGAAAAAGCTCTCGGAAAGGAACACCCGCACGTAGCGGCAACCCTGAACAATCTGGCCGAGCTGTACAGAACGCAGGGCCGTTACGAGGAAGCGGTGCCGCTGTACAAGCGGTCGCTGGAGATTTGGGAAAAAGCTCTCGGAAAGGAACACCCGCACGTGGCGGCTGCCCTGAACAATCTGGCAGGGCTGTATCAAACGCAGGGCCGACACGAGGACGCAGAACCTCTATTCAAGCGGTCGCTGGAGATCGTTGAAATATCTCTTGGAAAGGAACATCCACATGTGGCCACAACCCTGAACAATCTGGCCGCGCTGTACCGTGCGCAGGGCCGTTACGAGGAAGCCGAGCCGCTGTACAAGCGGTCGCTGGAGATTTGGGAAAAAACACTGGGCAAAGACCATCCTGACGTGGCGGCTGCCCTGAACAATCTGGCCGCGCTATATGAATCGCAGGGCCGTTACAGGGAAGCCGAGCCGCTGTGTCAGCGGGCATTGGCTATCCTCAAAGCAGCATTCCCAAACGGCCACCCGGATATTGATACGGTTCAGGCAAATTACAACACGCTGAAGGAGAAGATGCAGGCACGGTAGGGGCGGTTCGCGAACCGCGCCCTACAGCGGGCCAAAGAGCAGCGGGCGGATGTCAGCCAGCATTTCCTGCGCAGGCAGCTTCAGGAGTATCTGGCAAAGCAGATGGAGATGGAAAAACAGGCATCCTGAACGCTCACAGCTTGTCTTTTGCCGCTGTCTGTGTCTTGCTGAACGGAAATTGATCCATTAGGCGGAATATCACGCTGAAGATCAAGAAGGTGAAGAAATATAAATCGCTGCTGAGGCGAGAATGCAGCTTTTTATTCTGACAAGAGAGGCTGAAAGGTGAATAGAAACTGTGCAATCAAGATAAGATAGTGTCTTTCATTAAAAATGAACTTTAAACCACGGTTGCTCTCAGGCTGCATTGATCAAAGATTCTTGATCAGCTTGTTCAGGTCGTCCATCAGGCGTTCAATTTGTGATTTATTGGCCTGTGTTTCTTGGCCGTAAATCGTGTATTTTATCGGCGGAAGCTTGCTTAAAGGGATCCCTTCGTGATTGATGATTGATGCAAGAGTGTTCCCGTCCTTAATATTTACAACCTTTCCATAATCAGCATCCAAGAAAATGTCAGCATGATTTTTCTTGACAGATGCCGCCAGTTTTTCGATTTCATCGACATGCGCTTGAAAGGCTTTTGCTGCGCTTTCCAAGTTTGTTCTTGATCTGTTCAGCACAAAGGAGTGAATCAGAGGCAGCCGAAGTCCGTTTTCGTGCGCATTTGAGTTGAACATTAAAAAAATATTCTCCTCCAGCTTCTCGGATGGCGACAAGGATATCCCATAAACCAGCTTGAACAAATTGATAACGCCGCGCAGCGATGCGGCATCAGCAGTGCATGGAATAATAATCCTGTTTGATGCCAGAACTGCCATTTCGGTGTAATTTGCAAAACTTGGATTGCAGTCAATGAAGAATATTTTCTTTCTGACCTCAGTCTCTTTTCTCTGCTCAAAGGATTCGATCAGATCATTCAGCAACATCCGGCTTTTTTTCCATGCCCCCCGCTCTGGAGCAGCACCAAGGTAGCTGATAATGCTTGAACAGATGTCCAAGTCCACATCGCCCGGCAAGAGAAATAAATTTTCCGGCATTTTATGGTTCGACTTGCAGACTCGAACAAAATAGTCAAGCTCTGTGCCCAGTTTAGCTGATTTCGACCGCTCATATCTGTCCTTTATATAACCGGCGATGGTTAAATTGTTCTCTCTGAATTTTGACAGATTCTGCTCGCCGGCTCCATTGCCTCCAAGAATCATTTCGGAAACATTTGATTGAGGACAGGCATCAACTATGACAACGTCCTCTTCAGGGTGAATCAGGGCGTACTCAACTGCAAGCATGTATGTCAAGAATGTCTTGCCAACTCCGCCTTTGTTGTTCCAGATCAGATATTTTGAATTTTTCATCTTTTCACCCTTGTCCTTTCAGGCTAACTTCTCGCAAACAGGCATCTTGGCCCTATGATGTACAGGATACTATGCGTTTCCAGCATAGTCACGAATAATTTAGCCGATCATGAGCTGAAGGTCCTGCGCAGGCAGCTTCAGGAGCATCTGGGGAAGAGACAGGAATAGTCCGCGTCGTCACTGCGGCTGGCCGGGATGTGCGTCCTGCCCTTCCTCTTTCACCGCAACAAACGAAGCGAAGTTGATCCAGCGGAAATA
>NZ_JBLWEP010000140.1:0-6310 GCF_048287355.1 Candidatus Electronema sp. TJ | reverse complement strand
GTCACCATGATTATATCACCGGGCTGGAGCGCATCCGGCCCAGTGAAATGCACAATGTGGTTGCTGCCGGTGCGGCCCTGCACGCCTGATTCACTCCGCCCTTCCACCATCACCTCGACGCTTTTGCCAAGAAACTCCTGGTTGCGCTCCAGGCTGATCTCATCCTGCCGCGCCTGAAAGCGTTCCAGCCGCTGGCTTTTGACCTGCTCATCCACTTTGTCAGGAAAGTCTGCCGAGCGTGTGCCTGGGCGGTCAGAGTATTTGAAGGAGAAGGAGCCATGAAAACGCACTGTCTCCAGCAGGCTCATGGTCTGCTCAAAGTCCTCCTCAGTCTCGCCGGGAAAGCCGACGATCACATCAGTGCTCAAGGCGATGTTCGGGCAGAAGGAGCGCAGCTCAGCCACTTTGTCCAAATACAGCTCGCGGGTGTATTTGCGGTGCATACGGCGCAGCACTGCGTTGGAGCCAGCCTGCACCGGCAGATGAAAATGCGGGCAGAGGTTGGGCAGGTCGCGGAAGCACTGCATCAGCTCTATGGATAAATCCTGCGGGTTGGAGGTGGTGAAGCGCAGCCGCCGCAGTCCCGGCACAGCTGCGGTCATCCGCAGCAGTTCAGCAAAGCTGACTGGCCGTTCGGCCACCGGGTTGGTTGTGCCGTAGGAGTTGACGTTCTGGCCAAGCAGGGTGATCTCCTGCACGCCTTGGCTGACCAGCAGCGCCGCTTCTTCCAGTATGTCCGCGACTAGGCGGCTGATCTCCCGGCCTCGCGTGCTCGGCACCACGCAGTAGGCGCACCAGTTGTCGCAGCCCTGCATGATGGTGACGAACTTGCGGCAGCTTTGCGGCGCGTCGGCCTTGCGCAGCAGCTTCTGAAAGGGCGGAATGACAAAATGCTTGTCCAGACCGCAGGCGATCTCTCTCCTGCTTTCCTTGCGCTCCAGACGCTGGAGCATGTCCGGCAGCCGCCATATCTGCTGCGTGCCGATGACTATGTCCACATGCGGCATCCGCTCAAAGATGCGCTCGCCCTCCTGCTGCGCCACGCAGCCCGCCACCGCGATGCGCAGACCAGGCCGCCGCCGCTTCTCCTGCCGGAGCGAGCCGAGCAGGCTGAAGAACTTCTGCTCGGCCTTGGCACGGATCGAGCAGGTGTTGAGGATGATCAGGTCGGCCTCTGCCGCTTCCGCTGCCGGGACATAGCCGCATTGGGCCAGGAGCTGCTCCATGATCTCCGAGTCGCGCTCGTTCATCTGGCAGCCAAAGGTCTTGATGTGGAGGTGTTTGGTCATGATCTCAAGTGCCAAAAAAAAGAGCGGGCCAAGAAGCCCGCCGTCTTGCATACAGTCGGAGCATCATACAACAAGCAGGAGCTGTGATTCTGAGCAAGGCGGGAATCTCCTCAAAAACCTACCGCAGAACAGGGCAAGGCGCAACTCTTTTCTGGCAGGAGGAGCAACGGCGGGGCAGCGCATGGAGGCAGGCTGCTCATTGCCGCATGGTTGGCGCATGATTTTTTTTGCCGTGTCGGCTATGATGGTTGCCAAATGCGCAAGCCAGGTTCTCTGCCGCGCGGCAATCAATCCTCACTTTTCTCGAACAAGGAGCTTCCCATGAGCAAGCACTATCTCAGCAAACTGTTTGAACCGAAGTCTGTGGCTGTGTTCGGGGCCAGCGACCGCGAATGCGCGGTCGGCAATCTGGTGTTCAGGAATATGATCGAAGGCGGCTTCAAGGGCGAGGTTTATCCGATCAACCCCAAGCGCGAGACAGTGCAGGGCCATAAAGCCTATCCTGACTTGAAGAGCATCGGCCAGCCAATTGATTTGGCGGTGATCACCACCCCGGCGGCCACTGTGCCTGCCATTATCGAAGCCTGCGGCAGCTACGGCATCCGTTCGGCGGTGATCATCTCGGCAGGCTTCCGGGAAATCGGGCCGCAGGGTCTGAAGCTGGAGCAGGCCGCCTTGGAGACAGCCCGCCGCCACGGGATGCGCTTTGTCGGACCGAACTGCCTCGGCATTATGCGGCCGGAGACCGGCCTAAACTGCACCTTCAACAAGGGCGGCGCGGCTCCGGGCAACATCGCCTTGGTCTCGCAGTCCGGCGCGCTCTGCACAGCCATTCTGGACTGGGCCGCAGCAAACAAGATCGGCTTCTCGGCTGTGGTCTCCACCGGCATCTCTGCTGACATAGACTTCGGCGACGTGCTGGATTATTTAGTCAATGACCCGAAGACCAAGAGCATCCTCCTTTATATCGAGGGCATTCACAACGCCTTGTCCTTCATGAGCGGACTGCGGGCAGCGGCCCGCTTCAAGCCGGTCATCGCCCTGAAGGTGGGCAGGCACGCCAGCGGCTCCAAAGCGGCGATGTCGCACACCGGCGCACTGGTCGGCGCGGATGATGTCTTTGAAAGCGCGTTGCGTCGGGCCGGCGTTCTGCGCGGCCTGCGCATAGCCAATCTCTTCTCCGCCGCTTCCACTTTGACCTTCCCGATCAAAGCCAGCGGCGAGCGGCTGGCCATCATCACCAACGGCGGCGGCCCTGGGGTTATGGCCACGGACCGCGCCGCTGATCTTGGCCTGCCGCTGGCAGAATTGTCCAAGGAGACGCTGAAGAAGCTGGACGCTGTGCTGCCGTCAACCTGGTCAAAGGCCAACCCGGTGGACATCATCGGCGATGCGGCCCCGGAGCGCTACGCCCAGGCTGTTGCCGCCTGTTTGGATGATCCGGGCGTGGACGGCATCCTGGTCATACTGACTCCGCAGGCCATGACCGATCCCGCAGGCGTGGCGCAGGCCTTGGTCGCGCTCAGCAAGCCCAAGGGCAAGCCCCTGCTCACCTGCTGGATGGGCGAGATACAAGTGGCAGAGGGACGGCGCATCCTCCGCGATGCCAACATTCCCACCTTCAACACCCCGGAGACAGCGGTTGACGCTTTCTCGTACCTGGTCAACCACAGCCGCAACCAGAAGCTGCTCCTAGAAACGCCGGAGCCGATGTCGCTGGACAAAGTCCCGGATGTGGAAGGGGCGCGGCTGATCATCGAGAGTGTGCTGGCCGAAGGCCGCAAGGTGCTGAGCGAGTCCGAATCCAAGGCCGTGCTGCGCGCCTTCCATATTCCCACCGCCAGCGCCAGCATCGTCCGTTCGCCCAATGAGGCCCTGGTGCAGGCGGAGAGCATCGGCTTTCCGGTGGCCTTGAAAATCAATTCGCCGGACATCACCCACAAGTCAGACGCGGGCGGCGTGCGCCTTGGCATCAGCAACGCCCAAGGCGCACGCAGTGCCTACAATGAGCTGGTCAACGCCGTGCGCAAAAACCGGCCCGAAGCCCGCATTGACGGCGTGACCATAGAGCCGATGTTCCAGCGGCCCAATGGCCGCGAGCTGCTGGTCGGCCTGGTCACAGATCCGGTCTTCGGCCCGGTGATCACCTTTGGCGCGGGCGGCATTGCGGTGGAGGTGATGGGCGACCGTGCTGTCACGCTGCCGCCGCTGAACCGCAAGCTGGTGCAGGACCTTATCGCCAGGACCAAGATCTCTAAGCTGCTTGGCGCGTTCCGGCACATGCCCAAGGTCAACCTGGAGGCATTGGAGCAGGTGCTGCTGCGGGTGTCGGAAATCGCCTGCGAGCTGCCCTTGGTCAAAGAGCTGGACATAAACCCGCTGATTGTGGACGAGAACGGGGCTGTTGCCGTGGATGCCCGCATTGTGGTGGATTATCATGTGCAGACCTCCGACCGCTACAGCCACATGGCTATTTACCCCTATCCCTCGCATCTGGTCACCAAACGGCAGCTGCCCAACGGCACGGACATGATCATCCGTCCCATCCGCCCGGAAGACGCTGAGCTGGAGCAGACCTTTGTCCGTAACCTCTCCGAGCAGGCCAAATACTTCCGCTTCATGCAGGCGCTGGACGAGCTCAGCCCGCAGATGGTCGCCCGCTTCACCCAGATTGATTACAGCCGGGAAATGGCCCTCATCGCCGTGGTCCAAGATGCGGCAGGCAAGGAGGCGGAGATCGGCGTTGCCCGCTACAGCATCAACCCGGACGGCAGGAGCTGCGAATTCGCCATCGTTGTGGCCGACGAGTGGCAGCGGCAGGGCATCGCCCACCTGCTCATGCAGCAGCTCATCGCCACAGCCCGCAACCACGGCCTCCAGATCATGGAAGGCGACGTGCTGGCCAACAACAATGACATGCTCACCTTGGTCGAGAAGCTCGGCTTCGCCATCAGCTCCGGCGGCGAGGACGGTGACGTGGTGCATGTGATGATGCGGCTCTGAGCTGCGGAAAGGGCGCGGGCCTGAGCGCCCAAACGAGTCTCAGGAAAAAACATCGAGGGTGCTCATTGAAAAACCATTCTCGATGTCGCACCAAGACCTCGAGCGAGGGCGTAGGACGACATCGAGCGAGGGAGCAGGACGGCATCGAGCGATCTCATACTAAGACCTCGCTCGATCTCATACCAAGACCTCGAGCGAGGGCGTAGGACGGCATCGAGCGAGGTCTTAGAAAAAGCTCGCTCGATGTTCTTTTCAAGAGCAGCGGGTAGGGCGGGAAAAACAGCGGGCCGCTTGCGGTAACTCCCCGCTTGACAGAGGGAGATATGCTCCAATACACTGGAGGATAGAGAACGTTGCAGCTTTTCCGCATGTCATCGCCGTGTCAGACGCAGGAGGATCAAAATGCAAGCCGAGATTGTTCATCGATTTAAAACCGTTTTGCCAAAGGTGCGTGAGTGGATTGACCATGTTGTGCAGGATCATGCGCCGCAGGCCCGCGCAGCCAGCTCGCTGGGGTTCAAGCAGCTGCCGGACTTCTTCCCTCAGGACCTGATTGAACAGGTGAAGGTTGTGACAGCGGCGCATATTCCCATCCCGCCTCTCAGCAGCTTTGGCCTGCCTGAGCTTGCCGCGCTTGAGCAAATGTCGGCCGGGGGCATCACCTTTCAAAACACGGTGTTCCTTCAAGTCAGCCAGGCATCCGAGAGCCTGCTTTTGCATGAGCTGGTCCATGTTGTGCAGTGGAACCGGCTCGGCCCTGACAACTTTCTTCTGGCATATGGGATTGGGCTGATGCAGTTCGGCTACCGAGAGAGTCCGCTGGAGCAGATAGCCTATTCGCTGCAAGCCCGGTTTGATGCGGGGATATTGCGGCCAGGCCTTGCGGTCGCCGCCGAGATTGAGCAGCACGCTGACGCTGTCTGGGCGAGCGCCGCGCCGATCCTCGCTGCGGCGTAGAGTGTCAGCCCGGCGCAGAAGCGCGCTTGGCTGGCGGCAGGCAATAAAAAAGCAGAGACCTTGCGGCCTCTGCTTCGCTGCTGCTCAGAGGGAGGAACTCAGTTCACGCCTTCCTTGCCCTCTTCGTTCTTGATCCGCGCCGGGATCGCGTACATGGTCGTGGAGCCGGACGACCAGAACATCAGCTTGCCTTTGGTGACCAGCGCGTTGGCGATCTTCTTGATGTCACGCGGGCCGCGCTCGGGGTCGCAGGCGTAGAAATCGCTGACGTAGAGCTGCGGCTTGGGCGACTTGGTCGCCTTCTCAATAATCGCTGCTTCGACTTCTTCAACAGTCATTGCCATGATAGTTCCCTGTCGGCAGAGTTTTTGTCAGGAAAGCACCCGGCCAGAGCATCTGGCCGGGCGCGGACGGCGCACTTACTTGCTGGTGTAAGCGGCCGTGGCTTTGGTGAACTTGAACTGCGTGCTGGTCCGCCAGGTGTCATAGGCCAGACGGTAGTCGTCAATCGACTTGTCGGTGAACGGAATCTCGCACTTCTCGAAGAACTTCTCCCAGCCGATGCGCTCCGCCCACTCGCCGATGCGCTCGTACTTGCGCGCGTCCTTGGCGTAGACCTCGACGATCTTGCGGATCACCTGCACAGTCTCCGGCCAGCGCGGCGGGGTGTTGGGCAGGAAGGGCACGACCAGCTTGGAGAACTTGGGCATGGACTTGGAGTTGGAGACCTTGCCGCCCACGAGTATGGCGATGCCGTCGCCGTCCGGGTCAGCCAGCGGCATGGCCGGACACATGGTGTAGCAGTTGCCGCAGAACATGCAGCGCTCGGCGTTGACCTGCACCGACTTCACTTCCTGACCGTTGACCTGAGCCTTGGCAGGCTTGATCGCGCCCAGCGGGCAGGCGGCGATGGCCAGAGGGATCTCGCAGACACCGGTGATGCGGCCATGATCAATCATCGGCGGCTTGCGGTGAATGCCGAGAATAGCGATGTCCGACGCATGAACCGCGCCGCACATGTTCAGGCAGCAGGCCAAAGCGATGCGCACCTGCGCAGGCAG
>NZ_JBLWEP010000139.1:0-6374 GCF_048287355.1 Candidatus Electronema sp. TJ | reverse complement strand
CGCTGGATGCGTCCCAGAGCCGCACGGTCTTGTCCGCAGCAGCCGAGACAATGGTCTTGCCGTCAGGGCTGAACGCTGCGCTGATGACACTATGCTCATGTCCTTTGAAGACAGCCAATTCCTTGCCGCTGGCTGCGTCCCAGAGCCGCACGGTATTGTCCGCCGCAGCCGAGACAATGGTCTTGCCGTCAGGGCTGAACGCTGCGCTGATGACACTATGCTCATGTCCTTTGAAGACAGCCAATTCCTTGCCGCTGGCTGCGTCCCAGAGCCGCACGGTATCGTCATCGGAAGCCGAGACAATGGTCTTGCCGTCAGGGCTGAACGCCGCGCTGTTGACATCATACTCATGTCCTTTGAAGACAGCCAGTTCCTTGCCGCTGGCTGCGTCCCAGAGCCGCACGGTCTTGTCCGCAGCAGCCGAGACAATGGTCTTGCCGTCAGGGCTGAACGCCACGCTTCTAACATTGTCCTCATGTCCTTTGAAGACAGCCGGTTCCGATATAGCGGCCTTAACCACTACAGGCGCAAAGAGCATACCTGTTACATAGGATTCCAAGGCTGACTTGCCGAACTCTATTTTCTGCTCCAAGGCTTCTGAGGTAAAGAGTACCGCCTTTTTGTATACCTCTGAACTCTTCTCTTTCTCGGCTACTTTTAAGGCACTCAACGCCTTCTCCTCAAACGCTTTGGCAAGGTTGTAGTTGGCTTCAAGAGTCTGCTTTTCAGCCCTGTCCTTCTCATTTTCAGCCTCAACAGTTTTCAGCTCGGCAATCTTTCGCTGCTCAACAGAATGCTGCCGCTCCTGCTCTGCCACCACCTTCTGCCGTTCCGCATCCTTCCACAACACAAAGAATACAATCATCACCGCAGCAGCAAGCAGCATTCCCGCAGCCGCAGCAATGCCTTTCCTCCGCCGCTGCTTCTTCCGCGCCGCCTCACTCTCCCTAACAAACGCAAGCTCCTCCTCTCCCAAATACCCCGCATGACTCCCACGCCACTGCAACGCCTCCCCCAGCGGCAGACCGCGCAGCAAGGCCCCTTCATCATGGCCGCTTTCCTGCCACTGCCGCAGCAGCACCCGCAGCTTGTCCCGCCAGACAAGAAAGTCCCGCTCCGCATCCACCCATTTGCGCAAGGTCTGCCAATGCCGAATCAGGGCTTCATGCGCCACCTCCACCTGCTGCCCAGCCTTATCGCCAGACGTGACCAAGAGCCGCCGGTCGGCAAGCTGCTTGATCAGTCCGCGCTGCTCTTCCTGAAAATCCGCCAAAGCCGCCACCTGCCGGGTGTCTTCCGTGCCTTGGCCGGGCCGTACCAATTTGAGGAAAATCCGGCGGACTGCTTCCTGATCAAACTCCGCCAGCACCGTGTCCGCATGACGAGCCAAAGCCTGCCGCACTCCACCGATGGCCGTATAGGCTTCGTGCGTTATCTGCATGTGCTCCTGCCGCTCCCAAAGCTGGGTCAGGCAAAATTCCAGCAGCGGCAGGCCACCCGGCTCAGTGCCCACATCAGCAACAATCAGATCAGCCAAGCCCGCCTCAAAACGGATGCCGAGCAGTTCCGCAGGCCGCTCCACCGCCAAGCGCAGCCCGTGGCTGTCGAGCGGGGATAAATACAGTGGCTGGCAGGCGTTCAGCGTTTTGGCAAAAACCTCATCATCGAGCGCGGCTTCGAGAAAATCTGCCCGCAGGGTGATGACTGCCCTGAAGCCATCGGCCTGCGCCGCCAAGAGCTGGGCGACAAAGGCGCGAGCCAAGGCCCTGTCCGCGTTCAGAGTATAGAGTTCTTCAAATTGATCAACCAGCAGGAGGAAGCGGCGGCAGTCGTTACGCTCGGCAATGCGCTGAAGCAGGTCAGACAGGTGCAGCTCGCCGGAAAGCAAGTCAGCGGCGCACTGCCTACTTTTCTTTACCCGCTCCAGCTCGTCCTCGTAGAGGAAGGGAATCAGACTGGCGGCCAGCTCGTGAAAAGGCTGCTGCTTGGGACGGCAGGCGGCAAGCAGCCAGTCGCCGCTCTGGCGTAGGATGGGCAACAGTCCTGCAAAGACTAAGGAAGACTTGCCGCTGCCGCTCGCGCCGATCACCGCTGTGAAGGGCTGCTGTTCGATTTTCTGCCGCAGCGCGTTCGCGTCCGCCTCTCTGCCAAAATAGAAGCGGGCATCCTTTTCCCGGAACGCCTCCATGCCCCGGTAGGGATTGACCGGACGGCTGAATTTGTCCAGTTCGGGAAAGGCTTGAATCAGCGCGGCGGCAGGAATCATGTACGCGGTGTTGAGTTCTTTCCACACCGCCACCGCCATGCCGCAGACCGCGTTTTCCTGCACCGACCAGACCGCTGTGCCGCTGAAACCGGGCGCAACCACGCCACTGCCCTGATGATGCAGCTCAATCAGCCCCTGTGTGTTCAGTCCTTGCAAAGTCAGATTGGCGCAGGTGCTCGCAGGCACGGAAAAACCTTGTAGCCTGACCTGCCTGCCCCAATGCTCCTCGAACAGCACCAAGGGCGCGGGCTGCGCTCCGACTGGCAGCGGCGCATCCTCCGGTAGCTCCAGCACGGCTATATCCTCCAGCTCGCCGACAGCGGCATTTTCCCGCACCGGAAACCAGCGCAGGACTTTTGCGTGGAGCAATATCTGGTCAGGCAGCAGGGGAAAATCAAGGGCAAGCAGCGTGTCGGGCTGCTCCGGGGCAGTCTGTCCGCGCCGCAGGGCAGTGTTGACCACATGGGCGCAGGTCAGCACATGGCGCGGCGCAGCCAGAAAACCTGCTCCGGCAGCAGCGCGGCCTGCGCTGTCGTTGATCAGAATGCGGACAAAGGCAGATTCCAGCGTGGGAGCAGGCATGGCTGCGTCACTTCTTGTTGCTCCACTTCAATGAGACTTTGAAGGTGGCCTCGCTGTCAGCAGAGGCAATGATCACACCGGTTTTGGCATTGAACTTCAGGCCAAACTCCAGATTGATCTCATCCGGCGTGTTCATCTCTCGGAAGGCATTCAACACCACTTCGGCGGCAGGCTTGATTCGGGCCACTGCGTCAGCAAAGCGGGAGGCGGCTTTTTCCGGCCCGTCATCGTCACCCCGGCTGGCGAGCCGCATTCCTTCTGCCTCGCTGACCTCGCCTTCCACATACACCGGCTGGCCGTCCAGCTCAAATTCGATCAGTTTTTTCATGGTGGTCATGTAGTATTCTATGTAACAGGAAAAGATTCAACGTAATCATCGTACTAAACTAAAAAGAATGTCAAGCCCCCCTTACGCTCACCTTCACAATCCGCATCTTCGCCGCCAGCTCTTCCTCCAAGTCCAGCACCGCTGCCAGCGCATCCCTCGGCCCGACACCCGCTTCAGCGCAGGGATGATAGAGATCAAGCAGCAGCCTGCCGCCTTCGCCCAGCTCCAGTTTCTTGACGAACTCCTTCAGATCAAACTCGCGGCTCTTGCCCTTGCGGCTGAGTTCCAGCAGGAATTTTTCCGTGATCTGAAAGGCGGCGATGCAGTCCGCCGCCCGCTCTGCATCCACGCCTTCCGGCAGCAGGCAGTCATAGCTGATGATCTCGTTGATCGGGGTCTTCTTCTTGGCCAAAGCAAGGGCGGTGATGGCCATGAAGCTCGGCAATTGCCGGTTCAGCTCGGCCAGCATCTCAGCCGGGCGGCGGATGGGTTCAGCCAAGTCAACCTCGAAGAACTCAATCTCGCTTTCCACGCCAACCGGCAGGGCCGGGCTGAAGGATACCTTGGGCGTGGGATTGAAGCCCTGCGAGAAGAGCACCGGCAGCCCGGCCCGCTGCAAGGCGCGGAAGACGAGATTCAATATCTCCAAATGGCCGATGAAGCGGCCATCGCCAAGGCGGGAGTAATCGGCGCGATAGCGGAATATGGTCGGCTGACTGTTCTTGTCCCGCTCTTGCTTATGAACCGCAGGCGCGGCAGTTTCCGTTGCCTCCTTTGGCGGATTGACTAACGGCCTGATCCTCTTGAAATCGCAGAGGCCGCAGTTCTGGCAGCCCTGATTGCGGCAGTCCGGGGTATAGGCGCGCTCCATCGCCCGTTCGTATTCGCGCTCCAAGAAACTGCGGTCAACACCGCTGCTGAGGTGATCCCAGGGCAGGACTTCGCTGCGGTCGCGCTGGCGCAGGTAGAATTCGAGATCAATGCCCGCCCGCTCCGCCGCCTGCTGCCAGCGGGCCAGAGAGAAATGCTCGTTCCAGCCGTCGAGCCGCGCTCCGTCCCGCCACGCCTCTTCCAATAAATGAGAAAGCCTGCGGTCGCCGCGCGAGAACACCCCTTCGAGCAGGCACTGCTCCGGGTCGTGCCACTTCAGCTTGTAGCCCTTGGACGGCAGCTTCTTCATCAGCCGCTGGATGCGCTCTTTGGACTCATCTAGCGAAATCTGGCAGCACCACTGGAAGGGCGTGTGCGGCTTGGGCACAAATGTGGAGACCGAGACATTGATGTCCGCCTTCTTGCCGTTCGCCTCGCGCCGCGCCCGCGCTGCCAGGTCAACTATCGCGTCCACATCCTCCAGAGTCTCAGTCGGCAGGCCGATCATGAAATAAAACTTGAGCACGCTCCAGCCCGCATTGAAGGCATCACGGCAGCCAGCGAGCAAGTCGGCCTCGGTGATGCCCTTGTTGATCACCTCGCGCAGCCGATCAGTGCCTGCTTCCGGCGCGACCGTGAAGCCGGTCTTGCGCACCCGCCTGATCTGGGCGATGACCTCCGGCGTGAGGGTGCCCACCCGCATCGAAGGCAGGGAAATGGAAACCCGCTCTTCGGCGAAACGGTCCATCAGCTTGGTCAGCAGCTCCGGCAGGCAGGAGTAGTCGCCGGTGGAGAGTGAAAGCAGGGCCAGCTCGCCAAAGCCGGAGTTCTGAATGCCCTGCTCGGCGAGCTGCATCACCTGCTCAACCGTGCGTTCGCGCACCGGACGGTAGATCATCCCGGCTTGGCAGAAGCGGCAGCCGCGTGTGCAGCCCCGCGCAATCTCCACGCCGAGGCGATCATGCACCGGCTTGACAATCGGCACCAACGGGCGTTCCAGCAGCTCCGTTGGTGGCAGTTGCGGAACAATGCGGCGGCGAATGTGTGTATAGCCCGGCTTGAGCGGGATGACAGCCTTGAGCTGCTGGCCTTCATACTGCGGCGCGAAAAAGGCCGGGACATACACGCCGTCAATCGCCGCCAGCCTGTGCAGCTTTTCCTGGCGCGAGAGGCCGTCACGCTTGGCAGCACGCAAGGCGGCAGCTATTTCCAGAATCACTTCCTCGCCGTCGCCCAAGACAATGGCATCGAAGAAGTCAGCCAGCGGCTCCGGGTTCATCGAGCAGGAGCCGCCGCCGATGACCAAGGGCGCGTCTTCGCCGCGCTCCGCCGCCCGCAGCGGTATTTGCGCCAGATCAAGGATGGTGAGGATGTTGCTGAAGCACAGCTCGTAAGGCAGCGTGATGCCGATGACATCGAATTCCGCCAAGGGCCGCCGTGATTCGAGCGAGAAGAGCGGCAGGCTGTTTTTGCGCAGCTGCTCCTCCATGTCGGTGTCAGGCACATAGCAGCGTTCGGCAGCCAAGCCCGGCTCGCGGTTGAGGATGTGATACAGTATCTGCAAGCCCTGATGCGACGTGCCGATCTCGTACAAGTCCGGGAAGATGAGCGCGAAGGCGAGATCAATCGCCGCGTAATCAGGACGGACTGCGTGCAGCTCGCCGCCGATGTAGCGGCCCGGCTTGCGCACCAAAGGGAGGATGGAGTCGAGAGAAAGTGTATTCATCTGGCTGTGATAATGATGACGACGCTGCCGCATGCGCTGCTTGGTGAGAATGCCGCCCTTACCATAACGGAAGATGGAGGAGAAAGGCAAGCAGAGAACTTACGCCAACCCAAGTTGTGACCTCTGCTGTTCACGGAAAAGTTTCTTGCGGATGCCGGGCGGAAGGAGGAGCATAGACCTTATGCAGAGCTCAGGCCCAGCCTGAAGCGTCCGCTTTGCCCGCAGGCATGGCTGTCTCCGCGCGTTCACAGCAGCTCTGCTGAATTATTCTGTTTTCCCGCCGCCTGCGCCGGAAGGACGCTCGTTTCAATTGAGGCGGTTCACGCTTGCTTTGCCCTGATTCCAATTGGAATCGTGTCAATGTCGATTGGAATTGGAGCGTTTCCGATTGGAACCGGGGCAATTCCAATCGGAATTAGGGCAAAGTCAATTGGAACCGGGCCGATTCCAATTGGAATCAGGTTGATTCCAGCAGGAATCGTGTCAATTCCAATCGAAAACAGGGCGATTCCAATTGACTTTACCCCGGTTCCAATTGGAATCAGGCCGATGCAAACGCGTTTTCCGGCGGCTGCGGCGGGTTTTCAGCCGGAGCAAAGCGG
>NZ_JBLWEP010000138.1:0-6428 GCF_048287355.1 Candidatus Electronema sp. TJ | reverse complement strand
CGGGCAAGCTGGCGGAGTGCCAGTCAAAGAACCCGGCAGAGCGGGAGCTGTTTCTGGTCGAGGGAGATTCAGCCGGAGGTTGTTTTTCGGGCGAGACCAAAGTTGCCTTGGCTGATGGCCGCGCTTTAAGCTTCATAGAGCTGATCGCCGAACAAGAGCAAGGCAAGGAGCATTTCTGCTACACCATTCAGGCGGACGGCAAGATTGGCCTCGAACGGATTCTGCATCCGCGCCTGACCAAGCGGCAGCAGGAGGTTGTTCAAGTGACGCTCGACAACGGTGAACAGATTGTCTGCACCCCAGATCACCGCTTCATGCTGCGCGACGGCAGCTATTGTCCGGCGGAGCAGCTGACTGTCGGTGCTTCGCTGATGCCGCTGTATCGAAAGCTCTCGGACATGAGCGAGCCGGGTATCACCATTGACGGCTATGAAATGGTCTGGGAACCAGCCGTCAGCCGCTGGAAATTCACACACGTCCTTGCCGATGAATACAACTGCAAGACTGGTGTTTATCAGGCTGAAGAAGGTGGTGAGCATCGGCATCACCTTGATTTCAATAAACGCAACAACAATCCTGCCAATATCCAGCGGCTTTCGGCAGAGGAACATCTGTCGTTGCACCGTCGGCATGCTGAACGGACACTGCGGCGGCCTGATGTGATTGCAAAGAGCAGGGCTGTTCGGCAGAGTCCAACATTCCGGGCTAAGATGAGCCGCCTTATGTCAGAGCCGGAACTGCGCAAGATGCTTTCCGAACGGGCGCAGGCGCAATGGGAAGACGCGGCCTATCGCGCTTTCATGGCCGACAAATGGCGGGAGTTCTACCGCAGCAACGCAGAATATCGCCAGCAGAACGCCGCGTTGTTGAACGAGGCGCAGCAAATCTACTGGCAGGATGAGAAAAACCGCTTGGCGCAGGCTGAACGAGTGCGTTCTTATTTTGAGGAACACCCGGAAGCCCGTGCGGAGCACGCACGAAAGGCGAAGGAGCAATGGACTGATGCCGAGCTGCTGGCATGGCGGAGTCAGAAAACCAAGCAGCAGTGGACAGAGGAGTTCCGCGCCCGCAGGAAAGCTGCGCTGCATGGAACCTATTATCGGAAAACACTTGCTGTGCTCAAACAGCATGAAAGGCGGCAAGGAACAGTTGATCTGGAAGGCTACCGCCAGCACCGCATCGCTGCAAAGGACAAAACGCTGCTGCGCTTTGACACCTTCTGCCAGCGGTATTTTAACAACAGCACCGAACGCGCTCTGGAGGCGGTGAGCAATTACAACCACCGCGTTGTGTCAGTAGAGAAACTGACGGAGCGTATCGATGTGTACGACATCGAAGTGCCGAACACCCACAACTTCGCCTTGGCCAGCGGGGTGTTTGTCCACAACAGTGCCAAACAGGGCCGCGACCGCTCCTTCCAGGCTATCCTGCCCCTGCGCGGCAAGATCATGAATGTGGAGAAGGCACGCTTTGACAAGATACTTGACTCTGAGGAGATCAAGCAGCTCATCGCCGCAATGGGAACCGGCATTGGCCGCGAGGAGTTTGACGAGAGCAAGCTACGCTACCACAAGATCATCATCATGACTGACGCGGACGTGGACGGCGCGCACATCCGCACCTTGCTCCTCACCTTCTTCTACCGCCAGATGCTGCCGCTGATTGAGCACGGCTATGTCTATATCGGCCAGCCGCCGCTCTACCGCTTAGGCCGGGGCAAGAAGGAGCAGTACTTCCTTGATGAGGACGCGCTCAACAGCCATCTGTATGAGCAGGCGGCGCAGAGCCTGCTGCTGCGCCCGGATCAGGGCGGCGGCGAGCTGGCCGGGCAGGAGCTGGTCAGCCTGCTGAAGAAGCTGACCGTGTTCGAGCGCATCAGCAGCTTCTTGGAGCGGATGAACATTCAGGAGCGGCTCACTCTTTTCCTGCTCGACAACGATGTGCATTCCGCCGATCAGTTCAAGGAGGAGGCGTTCCTGCAAAAGCTGCTGGCCCGGCTGGCCGAGCTGGACGCATTCAGCAGTGGCATCCGGCCCTGTCTGTCACGGCCGCACTGCTTCGAGGCTGAGGCCGCCTTCATCGGCCTGGCCCACACCCGCACAGTCATTGGCCCGCACATCCCGCTGATTCCCGAATATCGGCACGCGCTTGAGCTGCATCCTGCAATCAGGCAATTCCTCAGCAGCGGCTTCAAGGTCATCAAGGGCGAGGAAAAGGAGATTCCGGCGAAGAACTGGCGCGAGCTGCTGCGCGTGGTGCGCGAGGAGACCTTCAGGGGCAGCCATCTCCAGCGCTACAAGGGCTTGGGCGAGATGAACCCGGACCAGCTCTGGGAGACGACCATGAACCCGGCCAACCGCACTCTGCTGCGCGTCAGGATTGAGGATGCCGAGGCTGCGGATGATCTCTTCGTCACCCTGATGGGCGACAAGGTGGAGCCACGGCGCGAGTTCATCCAGAACCACGCTCTGGAGGTTTCCGAGCTGGATGTCTGAGCTTCCGCAGCAACATGGCGGGGGAAGGCGACACGGCCTTTCCCCGCTCCTCCCCATCTACTGAGCATGAAGCATCTGCGGCGGGAATATGCTCAGCGGCGCAGACGGATATGCAGCCTTCAACCTCTTGATGAAGGTCTTCTCTGAACAGTCAGGCGTGTCGTCAACTCCTGGCTCGCAGGCGGCGGCAATGCCAGCCGGCTTCCATTTCCCTTGTTTCTTATGCAGCAGCATTGAGACAGCTTCATAGTTGCCGCGTCCGTCACGAGATTGCGGGACAGTGTGTATCCATGCCCAGCCTTGATCAACCTTGAGATAAGGCACCACAAACACCACATCCAGTCCAGACATCCGTTTCACCACTGCCCGCATCGCATCCAAGATGGCCTTGCGTTCAGTGCTGCCGGGCTTTGGCGTGTATGCGCCTGCGGCAAAGGCAAGCGACGACGCAGTGATTGAGAAGGCGCAGAGCAATGCAGCTGTTTTGTGTTTCATGGCAGTCACCTTTCTTGCAGGAAGTCGTTGAGCATCTGGTTGACACTGTTGCTCAATCAGCATAAGAGCCGGGATTGCTCCTGTCAACAAGGAAAACACTGATGGGAAACCGAAGCGGAGGAGCGGCCCGAACTGGATGACGCTTATGCGATGAAACTGGCTCGTGCTTGTGAGTTCAAGTCACAAACGTTTATGAGTCAGACTCACAAGCACGAGCCAGTTTGAGTCGCAAGTGCAGTTGAGTTGGGCGGGGAGGGAAGCAGGCTGGGTTTCTGCAACACTTTACACCAATGCCGAAGCAGCTATTGAATCTTCTTCCCTTTGGCTCTGTTACATTTCTCGCATAGCAGCTCGATGTTTCGGACTGTATTACTCCCACCTTCTGCGACTGGAATGATGTGATCGTACTCAAGATTATGACGGCTGCCGCATTTCGCGCACTGACCTTGATCACGTCGCCATACAGCAATACGAACTTTCTCTGAAATACGTTTCCTGTTGGCGACGGCTTCACGTACCTCTGGACTATCCTGCTTTTTGGAGAGTTCCTCGAACAGCGTTCTTTCTTTATCTGCCAACCTCGCAACAAGAAGCATACATTCTGATTCTGTATAAGGACCGGTTGCTGCGTATACGGAATCTCTATAGAGGAATAATTGCGAATTTAAATAGTCGTATTTATAAATATCTAATATAGGATCAATCTGATTAATCACTCTATATACACCAGAAATTTTACGCAAGGATATCGGTAATGTTTCAGAGTCTGTTATCATCTGCATTTCTTCTTTAACACCTTTGATGTACCAATCTTCTTCCTCATGCTGGTATTGGCGACATACACCTTCGTAATAGTCTTTCGCTGCCGTACATACACCTGTCAGAATCCGTTCGACTTTACATTTAACTGTCATCGCTTTGTTTTCTCCATATTACCAAGAAATCATACCTATCTTCCAACCAAGTAGAATGCAACCAGTATAAAGCAATGTAACTTGGGGAGCGTAAAGCACTCCCCAATACTCTTCTACTACCTCCCCTCCGCCTTCAACTGCGGGGAGAGCATCACATTCTGGTGGAAGGCGAATCAGTCAGCAGCATAACCAATACCGGTCTATGCCCATATCTTCGGACGCAGGCTTGTGAACCTGCCAGATGAGGCATCGTAACGGGGCAGGGCGTTTTCTGTCAACAGGAAAACATGTTGGCCGGGCATGAGTATGAGCGCAGCAGCTTCATGCTCATGATGCTGAGAGACTCATGTGCATGACTGTCAGGCAGTCATGAGCATGAGTGTCAGACAGTCATGTACATGATCGTCAGGCAGTCATGTGCATGACCGTCCGGGAGGCATGAGCAGGGGGGATTTTGCAGACGGCCAAGGCGGAGCAGCTGGAGAGCGTTGGCTGGTTAAAAGAGATCGTGCTTGTGAGATAAGGTCACAAGCACGATCCAGTTTGAGCGCACAAGCACTGAAATGCGGGAAGACGGTCTATGCCCGCCCGCGCCTTGCAGATAAGCAAGGCGGCCTGAACAGCAGGTGGTTTCAACGGTTCATCGCCATATATTCCACAGCGGCCTGAACCAGCACATCAGAACGGCTTTCGCCATGATTCTTGGCAAAGCGGTCAAGGGCATTCAGCAGCCTCTCAGGGAGTGTCACCTTGACCTGCTTTGATTTCATCAGCGACAGCTTGCTGATGTCAACATCAATCAAGGCCCAGATGCCGTCCGCATATTCAGGCTTGCTTCTGTGCTCCTCAATGGAAGAGGCCGCAGGGATTTCCTCCGCATCCAGCAGCAATCCCTCAATATGACATTCCGCCGCTTCCGCAGCCATAGTCATCGCTTCTTCAATCGATGAGCCAGCAGAGAAGCATCCGGGAAGATCAGGGAAGAGTATCCCATAATCAGAATGCTGGTCTTTATGGATCACAACAGGGTATTTCATCGCCTTCACCTCCATTCCCATCCTGCCTGCTGATAGATGCTGCGCAGCGTGCCGACAGGAAAATCCTTCTTTGGATGCGGAACTGTCACTTTCCCTGGCTTCTGCGGATGCTTGAACTGATAGTGATCACCTCGCACATGATGCAGAAGCCAGCCATCCTGTTTCAGCCGTCTGATGATCTCCCTGCTGTTCATCTATGCCAATCTTGCCTTATCCAGCCGCTGAGTCACGCTTACTCAAAACTCAGCACCAGCCTTTTGCCCAATGCAGCAGCAGCCTTGTTGATCATCTTCAGGGTTGGCGAGGAGCGCGGGTTCTCCAGCCGCTTGACCGACGGCCAAGAAGCATCAAGGATTCTGGCAAGATCAGCCAGCGGCCTGCCTGCCCGCGCTTTGCGGATAAGCAAGGCCGCCTGCACATTCACTTCCGGCGCAACCCAATGCACATCGCTGCCGGTCAGCTGGGAAGGCTCAGGGATTTCCTGCTCCTGCTCAAGGCGGTGCTCCATGACCAGCGTCAGCACTTCAGCAGCGTTGAACAAGGCCTCGTCAAGCGTCTCGCCTTGCGTCATCGCCTCTTCAAGATCAGGGAAGGCGACAAAGAAGATGCCGTCCTCCTCCTTTGTGATCCGCGCCGGATATGCAATCTTCATTTCAGCTTCACTCCTGTCTGCTTTTCAATCGCCCTGAGCAGGCCAATGCCGATGTCATGCTTGCCATGCACCGGCACAGGAACAGTCTTCACTCCGTCAGACAGCAAGTGATGACTGCCCCGCACCCGGACAAGCTGCCAGCCATGCTGTTTGAGCAGCTCAATGATTTCCTTGCCGTTCATCCCTTGAGCCTGTAGGGCAGCCTACTTCACTTCCGCCTTCAAATGCGGGAACAAGATCACATCTCTGATGGACGGCGAATCAGTCAACAGCATGACTAACCGGTCTATGCCGATGCCTTCGCCTGCCGCTGAGGGCATTCCGTACTCCAAGGCGCGGACAAAGTCCTCATCCATCTCCGGGTGTATCTCCTCATCCTCGCCGCGCTCCTCAATCTGCTTGACGAAGCGTTCACGCTGGTCAATCGGGTCGTTCAGCTCGGAGAAGGAGTTGGCAATCTCCCTGCCGGTGATGAACAGCTCAAAGCGGTCGGTGATGCTGGGGTCTGCCTCGTTGCGGCGGGCCAGCGGCGAGATCTCCGCCGGATACGAGGTGATGAAGGTCGGGTTGATCAGCTTCTCCTCCACCAGCAGCTCGAACAGGCCAGTTCTTGCCTTGCCCGGCCCGGAGTCCGGCTGCAACTCCACCTTGTACTTCTTGGCCAGCTCCATCACCGCCACGTCATCAGCCACCACCGCCGCATCCAAGCCCGCCACCTCGCTCAGGGCTTCAGTCATGGTCATGCGCCGCCACGGCGGGGCCAGGTTGATCGGCGTGCCCTGATACGTGATCTGCATGGTGCCGTTCACCTGCTGGCAGATGGAGGAGATCATCT
>NZ_JBLWEP010000137.1:0-6502 GCF_048287355.1 Candidatus Electronema sp. TJ | reverse complement strand
TCCTCACATGATTTGAAAAACAAACCACGCGACCATGATGCCGGCGATCATCATTTTGGCCGCGACTCCGCCAACAAAGCCGAGAAAGGAGCCAAAACCGGAATGCAGGGCCTGCTTGAGCTGCTCGCCCATGATCAGCTCGCCGACGATCGCGCCAAGCAGAGGGCCGACCAAAATGCCAATCGGCCCAAGGACAAAGACCAGCAGCGTGCCCAGCACCGCACCCCAGGCCGCCGCCTTGGAGCCGCCGAACTTGCGCACTCCCCAAGCTGTGGCAAGCAGATCCACTGCATAGCCCAAACAGATCAGCAGCCCTTGGCCGACAAAGAACCAGACAGAGATGTTGTCAAAACCGGCGATCAGTCCATACACGAGAAAGCCGGCCGCTATCAGTATGGTGCCGGGCAAGGCCGGAAAAACAATGCCGACAAAGCCGGCGGCAATGAAAGGCAGCGCAGCCAGAAAACCCCAGACATGGGTCTGCGCCAGAGTCGCCGCGCAAAAGGTTTGAAGCCAGTCAAGCATCTGGAACTCCCGCCGCTTGAGCGGCAACGCGAGAAGGCTCAGGGCTTGAGATGCGTGTCCTGAGCCTGAGAAATCCGCCGCGCCGATCAGTCAAGCTGCTGCTGCGGAACCGACTGCTGTAGAACTGGTTTCTGTTGCGGCATCACTGGCATCTGTTGCTCGGCCTTGCTCTTCAGAGGTTTCTTCACCGGCTCCTGTTTGACTTGGGCAATCTGGCCAATCAATATCTCATTGTTGAGCTTGCAGTTGGCCAGTTCCTTGTCAGCGTTGGCCAAGGATGCGCTGCGCTCCTCAACAATTTTCTCCAAGCCGATGACTTGGGCGCGCATGGTTTCCGCCTCGGCCAGCACTTTGTTGCGCTCCTCCTCAAGCTGTTGGCTGGCTGCCTCCAGCTCGTCCAGCTCCGCAACCCGCTCCCCGCAGCTCTTCACCTGCTGCTGCTCCCGCTCAATCACTTTGGCGGCAGAATCCAGCTTCTGACCCTGCTCCTCAAGAACAGTCTGCTGCTGGCTGATCTGCTGCTGCAGCTCTTCTATCCGGTTCTGCTGCAGCTGCTGCTCGCCAGACAGCGATTTCTTCATTGCCTCCAACGCGTTGAGCGCACCTTCCTTTTCCTGCTGAAGAGCTGCCAAAGCCGCTTCCAGCTCAGCCGTTTTCGTCTCAGCTGCCGTTTTCTTCTTCTGCACGGTGTTCAGCTGGTCCGCCGCCTGCTGCTTGGCCTCGCGCTCTTTGCTGAGTTCCGTCCGCAGACTGCTGCATGAAGCCGCATCCTCCTTGCCGCTCTTCAGCTGGGCTTGCAGGGTCTCATTTTCCCGGATCAGCTTCTTGTTCTGTCCGTTCTTCATTTGGCCCCAGACTGCGGCAATCAGCAGCAGCACAACCAGCGCGCCAATAATACGGTTTTTGGTGATCTGCATTTTCCAGCTCCTGTTCGTTAAAGTGTTTCCCTCTTCTGCTCAACCCATGCCGCCGCACCGGAGAAAGACACCGGCGCATGTCGGCGGCTCACTGCCCTCCGCCGGAGGAGGAGTCCAGCTCCTTGGCCACACTGTTTAGATTCCGCTTCACTTTGTCCTCGATGCCCGACTGAGGATACTTCCGCAGAACATCTTCCAGCAGCGAGCGGGAAGAAAGCAGCAGCTCCTTTTTCGCTGACGGATCCGCCGCATTGTTGGCCTGCTGAAAGAGAGCCGCCGCCTTCTTGCGGAGAGCCTCGGCGGCCTGCTGCTCAGCCTCTTTGATTTTCCCTTCCGCCTTCGCTTGGAAAGACGTGCTCCGCAGCTCTGAGAAAAGAGCTATGGCTTTGTCATGCTCGTCAGCCTGCATGGCCGCCATGCCCTTGTCCCAAGTCTCCTGCAAGGGATCAATGGCTGTCAGCGGACTGGCTGTCTGCTGCGTCTGTTCCGGGCTGCTTGGAGCAGCCTCAGGCGCGGCACTGGCAGGCTCCTGCTCCGGCGACGGCTCCGGCATCAGGCTCTCCTTTTTCTCGCGGAGGATGTCCTGCTTGTCCAAGGGCAGAATGTCCAAAGGCACTTGCTCCAGCTTGGCCAAAGCGGCGGCAGGCTCCAGCCGTTCCGCCTCCTCCAGCAGGCTGGCAAACCACTGTTCGGCCTGCTGCTCGATGTCGTGCGAGCAGTCTTCGGCATCATCGTTCAGCGGTGAGTCTGGAAAGAGCCGGATAAACTCCGCCGCCTGCTGCACCACCGTGAAGCCGTCTTTGTCCGGGTTGTAGGTCAGGCAGCCAAGGAGCAGGGAGGCGTAAGCGTCCAGTTCGTCCCGTCTGGAGGCTGATGATTCCAACGCATCAAGCGTTCTGGATGTCTTGTCGCCGGACACGCCCAGCCGCCGCAGCTCTTCATATTTCTTCCGGGCAGAGCTGTAGTCGCGGTGTCCAAAATCCAGATCAGCCAGCATCTGGAGGGCTGCGATCTCCTGCTTCTTGTTCCCAGTCTGGCGGGCTGCGGCAAGCAGCTCGTTGAACACGCTGCGCGCCTCCTGCTCTTGGCCCTGCCGGAGCAGCTCCAAGCCTTTTTTGCGCAGGGAGCTGCTGTCAGACTGTTCCTGCTGCGTTTCCGGTTCGGTGCGGGGAGGTGAGGCATCAACTTCCTCCTGCCGCACCAGCTGATGGCCATGGCTGCCCGCATCCTCAGTTTCATGAAGCTCTGCATCAGCTTTGGGGGGATGCGCGTCCGAGGCGTTGAGCGAGCTGTACAGCCGTGGGCATTCCCCTTCCAAATAAACGATGTCTTTTTCTTTGAAACTCTGCAAAGAGCTGAAAAGCAGCTCGCGGGAAGCCTCGACCGAGTCTTCATGGAGCAGTTTGTCCTGAAGATCTTTGTAGGCATCCTGCAAGTCGGCGACTTGGTTGCGGCAGCTGACAATCTGCTCCACTTCCTCCGTGCTCAGGCGCAGTGTTTTCTGACTGCCGCCCAGTTCTTGCCAGTCGCGCAGCCGCTGCTCATAGGCGGCGATGCGTCCGCTGATGGTGGCAAGGGCCGGTTCCAGCACCTGCCTCTGAAACTCTTCGCGCACCTGCTTCGTCTGCGGCGGCGGCTCCGGTGGCAGGAGGAGCGGTGCCTGCGGCGCAGGCTGGCGGCCTGGATAGGGAGGAAGCGAAGTCTGGCCGCCTGGCAGGCAGCCGCTCAGGAGCAGCGGTGCGCCCAAGCCAAGAAAGAACAGCCCCCGCAGGCAGGGGCGGAAAGAAACTGAGGAAGCATCCATTGTTGAACGTGGCTGATGGTCGTATGCGTCTGCGGCTTCCTGAGGAGGACAGGAGCCGGGAAGAAAATTATCAGAAAAATGCCGCCGCTACAACGGCTTTTTGCAAAAAACCGCTTTTCAGGCTGCCAGCTGCCAGCATGTCTGCGGCTGGATGCGCTGAATAAACCGTTCGAGCAGCTCCTGAAAGGCTGTCCGATCCAGCTCGCGGCTGCCGAAGCGGAGCATGTGCGCGGTGGTCATCTGGCAGTCTACAGCCTGAATGCCGCTTTGCCGTGCATGGCTGACCAGCGCGGCCAGCGCGACCTTCGAGGCATCGCTGCGCAGGGAGAACATGGATTCCCCGAAGAACATTTTGTCCAAGCAGACTCCATACAGCCCGCCGACCAGCTTGCCCTCGAAGCGGCATTCCACCGAGTGGGCAAAGCCCAGCTCGTGCAGGCGGATGTAGGCGGCCTGCATGTCTTGGTTGATCCACGTGCCGGTCTCCTGCCGCACAGCGGCGCAGGCGGCGATGACCTCAGCAAAGGCGGTGTCCGCGCTGACCTGATACACGCCCCGCTTGATGGTGCGGGCCAGGCTGCGCGGCAAATGGAACTCCTCCGGGAAGAGCACCAGGCGCGGCGAGAGCGACCACCACAGGATCGGCTCCTCGCCGGAATACCACGGGAAGATGCCCTGCTGATAGGCAGCCAGCAAACGCTCAGGCGAGAGGTCGCCGCCCACGGCCAAAAGGCCGTCCGGCTCGGCCAGCTCCGGCGGCGGAAAGACCAGCTCTCTGTTCAGGCGGAAGACAGGCATCAGCCGATCAGGCAGGTCTTGCGGCGCAGCTCCTCAATCAGCACCGACTCATTCTCCGCATAGTCAATCGGCAGCTCGATCAGGTGCACGCCAGGCGTGTTCAGGCAATGGTCGAGGGTCTCCGGCAGCTGATGCTCCGCCGAAATCCGCCAGCCCGACGCGCCATAGCTCTCCGCATATTTGACGAAATCCGGGTTGCCGAAATCAAGGCCGAACTGCGGCAGATTCATGCCTGCCTGCTTCCACTTAATCATGCCGAAGCCGTTGTCGCGCAGGACAAGCACGGTCAGATCGAGCTTGAGGCGGATGGCGGTCTCAAGCTCCTGCGAGTTCATCATGAAGCCGCCATCGCCGCAGACGGCAATCACCTTGCGCTGCGGGAAGAGCATCTTTGCGGCTATGGCCACAGGCAGGCCCGCGCCCATGGTCGCCAGCGCGTTGTCGAGCAGGACCGAGCAAGGATCGGCAGACTTGTAATTCCGCGCGAACCATATCTTGTACATGCCGTTGTCCAAGGAGAGAATGGTCTCTTTGTCGGTCAGCTCTTGCAGCACCTTGGTGAGCTGCTGCGGCGTGTGCGGGAAGGTCGTTGGCAGGGTGCAGCGGTAGACGTTTTTCTCGATCTCCTTCTTCAGCTTGCTGAAATAGCCGTCCCCGGCCAGCGAGTCCGGCGCGATCAGCCCAGCCAGACGGCTGACCGAGTCGGCAATGTCACCGATGATCTCATGCTGCGGGAAATAGACCTCGTCAAAAACCGCGCTGAAATAGTTGAGATGAATGACACGCACTCCATCCCGGCGCATGAAGAAGGGCGGCTTCTCCACCACGTCATGACCGACGTTGATAATGACATCCGCCTTGCCGATAGCGCAGTGCAGGTAGTCATGATCAGAGAGCGCGGCGGTGCCGAGGCAGCGGGGATGGAACTCGTCCGCTGTGCCCTTGCCCATCTGGGTGGAAAAGAAATGGATGCCGGTTTGCTCGATGAACTGCTGAAGGGCCGCGCCCGTATGCCGTCGGTTGGCGGCGGCGGCAATGAGCAGGAGCGGATTCTTCGCCTGGCTGATGATCGCAGCCACATGGCGCAGGGCCTCGTCCGAAGCTAAAGGCATCGGTACTTCCGTCACCGGGAAGGGCCGGGCCGCTTCTGAGACCGGCTCTGCCGCGATGTCCTCAGGCAGCTCCAAATGCACAGGCCCAGCCTTCTCCTGCACCGCTGTGCGGAAGGCCTCACGAGTCAAGGCGGCGATGGAATCCGCACTGACGACCTGCCGGGTCATCTTGGTGATCGGGGCCATCATTGAGACCACGTTGATGATCTGAAAGCGTCCTTGCTTGGAGGCCTTGATCGGCTTTTGGCCAGTGATGAAAAGGCAGGGCATCCCGCCCAGATAAGCATACGCCGCGCTGGTGACAAAGTTGGTCGCGCCCGGCCCCAAAGTGGCAAGGCAGACTCCCGGCCTACCGGTCAGGCGGCCATAGGCTGCGGCCATGAAGCCTGCGGCCTGCTCGTGCCGGGTGAGGATCAGCTTGATGCTGGAAGTCCGCAAGGCTTCGAGAAAGGCAAGGTTCTCCTCGCCGGGTATGCCAAAGATATATTCCACGCCCTCGTTTTCGAGGCAGCGCACTAAGAGTTCAGCACCGTTCATCGCTTTAAGCATCTGTCGTGACCTTGTTGGGAAGCGGGCGGCAGGAGCTTGCATGGCCCGTTCAGCTAATGTACCGCATTTGCCCGCACGGACGGTAGGGAAAAACTCGAAGCAGGCTTCGGGCCAATTGCAAACGAGCGTTTGAGATATGCCCGCACTCCAGCAAGCCAAGCTCCGCAACCCGTCGGACGGCTTCCGTTCCATGCTAGCATGGAGAAAAACTCGATGCTAGCATGGAGAGGTGCTCCATGCTACGTTCGAGGGAGGCTGCATGCTAGCATGGAGGATGCCTCCATGCTAGCATCGAGAATCGCTCCATGCTAGCATGGAAAAAATCTCGATCCAGCATCGACTTTTCCTTCATGCAGGCATCCTCTGCGCCCGGAAGGATGGCGCGGGGTTATTTCTTTCGCTGGTTCAGAATATCCTCGGCAATATTCTGGTATTTGATTTTCAAACCAAACAGATTCAGCTCGCCTTCAACATACCTGTTCATCTTCTTTATCAGTCCCCGCAGCCCGCCCTCCTTCCGTTCTCCCTCAGCCAAAGCGAGCATCTGATTGCCCTCGCTTTCATTGGCGAAATGCACGCCATCCAGCAGCTCTTGCACGCTGTATGCTCTTTTCGCGCCTTCCGGGAACACCTTTTCGATCCCCGCTTCTTGGCTGTTGAGCAGGCTTTCATAAGCAACGGTGATCGTTGGCTCATTCGGGAGCGGCACGCGCTCGCTGACCTTCAGTCCTTCAAAGCCTGTATTGATTTCCCGCAGGGTGAGCCAAATCAGGGCGAGGAAGATTTTGCGCTCCTTG
>NZ_JBLWEP010000136.1:5321-6505 GCF_048287355.1 Candidatus Electronema sp. TJ | reverse complement strand
GCCTGCAATCTCGCGTAGCACTCTTCATATTTGCTGAGATCAGGGTGGCCGTCAGGAAATTTCGCCTTCATGTTGACCAAGGCGCATTCATAGAGCATTTCTGAAGCCTCGTAGCGGCCCAGCTCTTCATACAGTCCAGCCAGCCAGCTCATGGTCTCCGCTGTCTCAGGATGCTGAGAGCCGTAGGCCTTTTCTCTGATCGCCAGCGCACGCTGCAAGAGCTGCTCCGCTGCGTCAGCATCCCCCAGCGCGTAGGACACCCCGGCCAGAGAAATCATGTTCGCGGTGAGAGTTGGATGCTCTTTGCCGAGATTTTTCTCCTGAATTGCCAGCGCGCGCTCCAAGAACGGCTTGGCTGCTTCTTCCTGCTCCTGCTTGAAATGCATCACGCCCAGATTCTTCAGAGTGACTGCAACACGCAGATGCTCTGCGCCGAACAGCTGCTCCGAGATCGCCAATGCGCGATGCAGCAGCGGCAC
The DNA here is from genome assembly GCF_048287355.1 of Candidatus Electronema sp. TJ. Classification (NCBI taxonomy): domain Bacteria; kingdom Pseudomonadati; phylum Thermodesulfobacteriota; class Desulfobulbia; order Desulfobulbales; family Desulfobulbaceae; genus Candidatus Electronema; species Candidatus Electronema sp. TJ. The sequence goes on along the minus strand of NZ_JBLWEP010000136.1, from coordinate 6,026 downwards.
CGCTTCCTTGCAGCGGCCCTGCTCATAATAGAGCAAGGCCAGATTGTTCAGCGTCGCCGCCACCGACTGATTCATTGAGCCGTGCGCCTGCTCATAAATCGCCAGCGCACGCAGATAGAGCGGCTCCGCTTCCGCAGCGCGGCCATGCAGTTCATACAGCTCGACAAGCTCGCTCAGAACTGAGGCCACCTCAAGATGGTCTTTGCCGTGCGTCTTCTCAGCAATCGCCAACATGCGCTCATAGAGCGGGATCGCTTCCGCAGCGCGGTCATGCGCTTTGCGGTGCGCGGCCAAGCAATTCAGCGTCTCCGCCACCTTGGGATGATCTTTGCCGAACGCCTGCTCATGGAATGCCAGCTCACGCTGCAATTCCCGCTCCGTCCGCTCGTACTGGGATTCCTTTTCCTTTGATCCGCTTGGCTTGCTCATGACAGTCACCATTCAAGAGTGTTCGTCGCTCAAGTTTTTTTCTGAATCTTGTCTGCGCACGCTGCGGCAGCGGCTCCGTTTCTCCGCAGCCTGCCTGCATTCCTGCGTTGCGCCATATCGCTGTTCCAGCAGCAACAAACTATAACCGAACCAGGCCAATCTGCACATCCTTTTGCTGCATTGCTTTGCAGATTCAAGCCTGCAACCGTGCGGCAGCGAGGCGCACTCCTGCATTGCCTCCTTTTCTTTCTCCCTCTTCAGCTTTTGCTCGTCTGT
>NZ_JBLWEP010000136.1:3284-4771 GCF_048287355.1 Candidatus Electronema sp. TJ | reverse complement strand
AGCGGCAGGAGGCTGGCGGTGTATTTCTGATAGAGATCAAAGAGGAAGGCAACGCGGGCAGCCTCGGCGGAAAAGCTGCTTTTGCCATAGGCAGCGTCCACAGCCTTGTCCAAAACGCGGTGCGCCTTGAGCAGCACGGGCGGCATGGTCAGCGGGTCGTAGAGATCGGCGAGCGAGGAGTCTGGGAACTGGGCGCGGGCATCCAGAACGGCCTGCGCAGCGGTTTCAATTGCCTGCCGCTGCTTGCCGCTGGGGTTTTCTGGCCAAGGGAAGTTGTTGTAGACAATGCTGGCGGAGTAACGGTAGCGGCTTTCAAGGCGACCGCAGACCGTGCGCATCCAAGCATTGTGCATGACCGATGAGAGCACGCCGAAATGGTAGAAATCAGCATCGGGAACGATCAAACATAGATTGCTGGCAATGACATCAGCGGGCATGAAGCCGATTGGAATGTATTGCCGCCGCTCTGAAGAAACGCTTGGAACAACAAGATAGGGTGTTTCCGTGTGAGAAACAAAGGCAAACTGGCTGGGCGTGTCCGCAAGCTCACGAGTAGCCGCCCGATTGCTGGCGAGACGGAACGCTTTGACCGCTGCAAGCCGTTCCATCACTCTCGGATGCTTTTTCATCTCCTGCGGCTGCATGTCTTTCAGCCAAAGACAGTAGCGCTCGCCGTTGTTGATAAATTCATCAGAGCCTAAAAACTTCCTGATGTACGGCGCAACACTTGGCTCCTCGTTCACAAAGCAATCTTTCTCTTCCGGCGTGAGAATAAAGCCGCCGCCATCAATGGGCTGGTTGCCGAACTTCATTTCCGGCACCGGAACAATTGGTGCTGATCTTTTGCTGAGAGTCACATTCGGCGCATTGACGAGATACGGGTTGATGTTCTCCGCCGCAATCCGCTGCGCTTCGCCCCTGATGTCCTCATACTCAAACAGCCATTTCGGGGCAATGTCTTCATAGGCAAAGCCGACAATCACACAGTGCACCGCAGCTTTGCCCCGCGCCTCGTTGCTCCATTGAAACGTGCGATGAGCAAAGAAAATCTTGATGCCTTGCGCCAGCAGCCAGTTCCACAACACGCCGACCTGCTCGCCTTGGCAAATGGAGTTGGTGGAAACAAAGGCGCAGCGGATTGAACTGTTTTGAATCATCCTGGCTGCCTTCACATGCCAAGCAGTGACGAAATCGAGCAGCCCGGCATTCTTGATATCGCCGAACACCGTGAGCGCATCCGCCCGCTGCTCCTCGCTCATGAACTTCGCGCCCACAAACGGCGGATTGCCCATGATGTAATGCAGCCGCTCTGCCGGAATCAGCTCGTTCCAATCCATGCGCAGGGCGTTGGCGCAAACAATATTCGGGCTGGTCTTGAGCGGAATGCGGGCGAAGTAAAGGCCGAACTCCTCGGAAACCTGCTGGTTCATCTGATGATCGGTCAGCCAGAGGGCAACTTGGGCAATCTGCGCCGGAAACTCCTCCAG
>NZ_JBLWEP010000136.1:0-2578 GCF_048287355.1 Candidatus Electronema sp. TJ | reverse complement strand
GGGTGGCCGCCGTAGCCGCTCTCCTTGATCAGGTCGTGCAGACGGCCCATGCGCTCCGCCGCCTTGATGTTGACCGGATCTTGCTCGCGCAGGGCGTGGGTTTGATAGCCCGCCATGAAACCGAAAAGCCGCACATGCTTGTGCAAATCCTTCAGCTCGAAGTCGTGGCGGCTGTCCTCGTCTAAATCATAAAGCCGGAAGCGGGCGAAATCGGAAACCAGGAGATAGCGCGGCAGCTCGCGCTCCTTCAGGCCGGGGAAATAGCCGAGTGCCTGCTCGTGGGCGCGGTCAAGGTCTTTGCCCCGCGACTTGTGCTCGATGAGCAGCATCCCTTTCCAGAGCAGATCAATGTAACCATCGCGGCCATCGAGCTTCTTCACCCGCTGTTCAAAGTTGCCCACCCTGCGGCGGCTGATGCCGAAGATATGGAAGAACTCGTTCCAGAAGGTTTTCGCCTCCGCATCCTCAGAAGCGGCCTCGGCCCAGTCGCGCGAGAAGGCAACAGCGCGGGATTTGATTTCGTTCCAGCTGAGTGGGGGCATGGGATGAATTGGATTGCAAGTTTGGGCGGGCGCGTCAATGCGGTTCAACTGTCTATCTCTACCAGACCTCCTGCGTCCCTGCAAGCCTTAGTTCCTGCTGCCGCCGACAGCGGCGCGGCCCAAGCAATACACAACAAGCATTGCAGTTCTCCGCCTGATGCGGTACATCTGAGGCAGCGGATCAACTTCTTCCTGCGGAGCCTGACCATGAGCGAGCTGTCCCCTGACGACCGGAGTCGGCGCGTCAACAAGATCAAGCGGGCCTTTGCCTACAACCTTTTCTGCCGCCAAGGCGCGACCCCGCGCACGGCCAGCCTGAACGACTATTATTTAGCTGTCTCCTACGCCCTGCGCGACCGGATGCAGCATCTCTTTGTCAACTCAGCAGAGAAGCTGCTGGAGAAGAATCCGAAGATCGTCTGCTATCTTTCAGCAGAGTTCCTCACCGGCCCGCAGCTGCGCAACAACTTGGTCAATCTCGGTCTGTATGATGACTTCGCCCAGGCAGCGGCTGAAACCGGCCTTGATCTGCGCGAGATCATCAACCATGAGGAGGAGCCGGGTCTCGGCAGCGGCGGTCTCGGCAGGCTGGCGGCCTGCTATTTGGATTCGCTCTCCACCTTGGAGATTCCTGCGGTCGGCTACGGCATCCGCTATGAATACGGCATGTTCAACCAGCGGATCGAGAATGGCTGGCAGAAGGAGTTCAGCGACCGCTGGCTGCATCAGGGCAATCCGTGGGAGATCAAGAAGCCGGTGATGGCCTGCGAAGTGGGCTTGGGCGGGCGGACAGAAGTCTATCACACCGAAGCGGGCACCCGACGCATCCGCTGGCGGCCTGCGCGGCTGATCACCGGCGTGCCCTACGACACGCCCATTCTCGGCTACAAGGTCAACACCGTCAACTGCCTGCGCCTTTGGAGCACAGAGTCACACACCTCCTTTGACTTTGCCGAATTCAACACCGGCGATTACTACAGCGCGGTGGCGGACAAGCTGAAGGCCGAGACGATCACCAAAGTGCTCTATCCCAGCGACGAGCAGATTGAGGGCAAGCGGCTGCGGCTGGAGCAGCAGTTCTTCCTCGTCTCCTGCTCCTTGCAGGACATGATCCGCCTGCATATGTCCCGGCATGAAAGCTTGGGCAATTTCCACGAGCAGTTCCAAGCCCAGCTCAATGACACGCACCCGGCGCTGGCGGTGCCAGAGCTGATGCGCCTGCTGGTGGATGTTCATTTCTATGACTGGGACGAGGCTTGGGAGATCACCCGCAGGACGCTCTGCTACACCAACCACACCCTGCTGCCGGAGGCAATGGAGAGGTGGCAGCTTGATCTCTTTGGCAGTCTGTTGCCCCGGCATTTGGAGATCATCTTTGAGCTGAACCGCCGCTTCCTTGATGAAGTGCGGATCAAATATCCTGGCGATGACGAGCGGCTGCGGCGGATGTCAGTGATTGACGAGACCGGGCCGCGTTATGTGCGGATGGTCAATCTCGCCTGCATGGGCGCAAAGGCGATCAACGGCGTGGCTGCCCTGCACACTGACCTGCTCCGGCGGCATACTCTGGCTGACTGGGACCAGATGTATCCCGGCAAGATCCGCAACGTCACCAACGGCGTGACTCCGCGCCGCTGGATCGCGGTCAGCAATCCGCGCCTGACCAAGCTGATCACCGAGGCCATTGGCGAAAGCTGGCTGACCAACTTGGACGAGCTGCGCCAGCTGGAGAAGCTGGCTGATGACGCAGCCTTTCAAGAAGCCTGGCGCAAGGTCAAGGAGGCGAACAAGCGCGACTTCTGCGAGCTGATCAGCTGCTGCGACCGCATCTGCGTTGACCCGGCTGTGATGTTCGATGTGCAGGTCAAACGCATTCATGAGTACAAGCGGCAGCACCTGAACATCCTTCACATCATCACCCTCTACAGCCGGATCAAGGCGAATCCCAATCTGAGCGTCACTCCGCGCTTCTTCATTTTTGGCGGCAAGGCCGCGCCAGGCTATTTCATGGCCAAGCGGATCATCAAGCTGATCAA
>NZ_JBLWEP010000135.1:0-6527 GCF_048287355.1 Candidatus Electronema sp. TJ | reverse complement strand
TTTGGAAGGCAAAACCTACGCCTTTTGATTCGCAAAAGGCATGCTGTTTGATGTGGACATTGGGGACGGGGCTGCCCGTTCGCAGGTTGCGGGCTTTGCCAGACCTGCTGCATGAGTTATCCGTGAGCAGTTTGCCGCTCCATAGTATAAACGGCTGCGGTCAAGCTGAAGCGAGACTGAAACGCTTTTTTCTGTTGCGCCGCCGCTCACGCAAAATGCGGAGTGCCTTCACCCTGTCGCATTCATGCAAGATATCTAATCTGCTGCCAGCAGCAAGCAGATTGCCTTCCTGTCCCGGCTGCGGCTCTGAGAAAATCATAAAAATCAAAATGGGAAGCCAAGCTGCCCCTTAAGCGCCACCCGTTCGTTGAGACAGAGCTGGAGCAGAATAGAATGATTCTGATGAGAGTCCTCCCCTTTGGCCGGAATGACAGATCATTTCTGCCTGCGCATTCTTGCTGCCGGAAAAAGTCCGCCGGGCCGGAAACGCATCATCAGCACAAGGGCCGCACCAAAGGCCAGCATCCGGTAGTCGGCCAAGGTGCGCAGGTATTCGGGCAGAAGGATCAGGGTCAGAGCGGCGATGATCACGCCAGGAATGGAACCCATGCCGCCCAGCACCACGATGCAGAGGATGATCGCCGACTCCATGAAGGTGAAGGAGGCAGGATTGACAAATGTGGTCTTGGCCGCGAAGAGCACCCCGGCCATGCCCGCCCAGAATGCGCCGAAGGCGAAGGCGGCCAGCTTGATCTTGGTTTTGTCTATGCCCATCGCCCGACAGGCGATCTCATCCTCGCGCAGAGCCGCCCAAGCCCGGCCTATGCGCGAATGTTGCAGACGGTTGGTGGCCAAGATGGTGAAGACAACCATGCCGAGCATCAGATAATAGAGATAGATGACCGATTGCTGAAGCGACAGCTCCATGCCGAAGAAACCGGGCCGGGGAATGCCGGAAATGCCGCTGGGGCCTTGGGAAAATTCAGTCCAGTTCTCTAAGACAAGGCGGATGATCTCGCCGAACCCAAGGGTGACGATGGCTAAATAATCGCCGCGCAGCCGCAGCACGGGAAAGCCAAGGAAAATGCCGAAGATCGCGGCTAAGAATCCGCCAATTGGCAGGGCTGTCCAGAAGCCGATGCCGAAGTGGAGGTTGAGCAGGGCATACGAATACGCCCCGACCGCATAGAAGGCCACGTAGCCCAAGTCCAGCAGCCCGGCCATGCCAACCACAATATTCAGGCCCAGCCCCAGCATGACGTACAGCAAAGCGGTGATCATAATGCTGACCTGATAGCTTGAGACCAGCCATGGGAAGGCGGCAGCCAGCAGGAGCAGAACAGACAGCGCAGGCAGACGGACTGCCGTCTTGTCAAAGAGCTGCGGCCTGTCTTTGGCAGGTGCGGCGGCGCGGAGTTTTTTTCTCGCCTTGAGGGCGGCAGCTGTCTGAGCAAGCAGCGAACCGGAAAAGGTGGCCAACGCGACATAGAGCAAATTCTGCCACCGCCAGGCAACGGTGCGCTCGTAGGGATTGATCTTGATCACCAGCAGCGGAAAGGTGAGGAAGGAGGGCCAGAGCGCGGCGCGGACAGCCTGCTTTATGACGGCGGAGAAGGGCATAGCGGTGCGGAAAAAAATAGCTGCGATACTCGACGGCGAAAATGAGAAGAGGCGCAGGAAAATGCATCCCTGCGCCTCTTCTTCAAAAGCCTGCCCGAAGGCAAGTCCTCTGCTGCTGTTTAGAATTTGAACCGCAAGCCGCCGCCGAAGCGTCCGTACTCGGCCAAGCCGTCAAACTCATCAACCGCGCTCCGAATCTCCAGGAAAGCGGAGATGTTGAACGCCTGCGGATCGCCGTACACGCGGGCACCGACATTGGCGATCAGGTCAAGATCGCTGTCGCCGGAATCGTCATCCACGTCGCCGGAGGTGATCCAGCCGCCCAGGCCCAGACCAACCCAGCCGTTCACATCGCCAGCCTGCCAGTTGTAGTTGGCCATCACGTCCAGCAGCAGCGCGTCGTCGCCGTCGTCGCCCTTGACCTGAGCGGCTGCGCCGATCATGCCGGTGAAGGAGACCTGCTCAAACTGGCTGCCTGCGGCAAAAGGACTCCACTCCACGCCGATGCGGCCAAAAATATAGTCTGCCGGATCCGTCTGCTTGTAGTAGCCAACATCGCCGAGGAAGCGGAACGGTCCAAGATCAGCCTTTGTTTCAGGCTCCTTTTCCTGCTCAACGGCGGGCATTAAGCATTTCTCAGGCACACCTTTGCACTCTGCCGGGCACTTCGCCGGATCGTCCGGGTTGTCCTTGCAGGTGGCCGGACAGTTTTTAGGCAGTTTGTCGCAAATGTTGCATTCCAGATCGCCGCAGATGGAAGCAGGCGGGCAGTTCGGGCCAGCCGGGTTTGCTATGCATTCAGCCGTGCAGTCGTTGCAGCTGTAGCATTTGATGTCCTTGCAGATGTCTGGGCAGGTGGCCGGGGCGTTGCTGGTCTTGCACTCAGGCGCACAGTCAGTGCAGGTCTGGCATTTGACATCGCTGCATATCTCCGGGCAGCCCTGTGCGCCGGGATTCTGCTTGCAGGTGGCCGGGCAGGAGTCGCAAGAATTCTGACATGCAGGAGACTTGCAGATGTCCGGGCATCCTTTGTCGTAAGGATTCTGGAGACATGCCGGTGTGCAGTCATCACAGGTCCAGTTCTTCTTCTTGCCAAACTTGCTGCCCCCGGCATGAGCAACGCCTACTGACAGAAGCAGCAACGCTGCCGTCTGCAGGACCATTTTTGTTTTCATCGTCCAACTCTCCTTGTGCAGTTGTTAACTTTTTCTCTCCCCGCCGATACCCCCCCGGCATTCAATAAAAAACGCAGGCCGCTTGAGAGAAGTAAAATTTTTTTTCTTGTTATATAATTTTCATCGCCATCTGGCAAGATAAAAAAGAAGCCCAAGAGACGGCGGAGAAGCGAAGCAGAAAAGCTGCCGTCAGCAGACGGTCGCGCCCTGCCGTATTTCAGAATTTGAACCGCAAGCCGCCGCCGAAGCGTCCGTACTCGGCCAAACCGTCAAACTCATCAACCGCGCTCCGAATCTCCAGGAAGGCGGAGATGTTGAACGCCTGCGGATCGCCGTACACGCGGGCACCGACATTGGCGATCAGGTCAAGATCGCTGTCGCCGGAATCGTCATCCACGTCGCCGGAGGTGATCCAGCCGCCCAGGCCCAGACCAACCCAGCCGTTCACATCGCCAGCCTGCCAGTTGTAGTTGGCCATCACGTCCAGCAGCAGCGCGTCGTCGCCGTCGTCGCCCTTGACCTGAGCGGCTGCGCCGATCATGCCGGTGAAGGAGACCTGCTCAAACTGGCTGCCTGCGGCAAAAGGACTCCACTCCGCGCCGATGCGGCCAAAAATGTAGTCTGCCGGATCCGTCTGCTTGTAATAACCAACATCGCCGAGGAAGCGGAACGGCGGCAGCTCCCATGAGGCAGGCGGCGGCGGACAGTCCAGCTCCGCGCACTCGTCAGGGCATTCATCTGGATTGGCCGCGCATTCGGGCGGGCAATCGGCGCAGGTAATCGGCGGACAGTCCTCTTCCGGGCAAGGGGCGCACTGACTCAGGCAATCGGCGCAGTAGGGCGGGCAGCCGACATCCTTCGGATGCTCCTGACAGGCGGGCAGGCAATTTTGCAGACATTCCAAGCAGGGCACCTGCGTCTTCGGCTCAGGCAGACATTCAGGCGGACAGCCTTCCAAGAGAAGTCCTGTCACACAGGCTTCCGGGCAGACAAGAGGCTGCGGAGACGGCTGCTCTTCTGCCAGCGGTTCTGGAATCTTTTTTTCCGCCTGCTCAGGCGGGCAGTTCTGAACACGCTCGGTGCTGAGCAGGGCCAAGTTGCCGCAGCCTTTCGGCACAGCAAAGGTGTGGCGCAGGCAGTTGTCCTGATCTATCAGGGCAAACTCGTAGCCTGCAACCGCCTTGGCTCCAGCCCAAGTGAGATCGCGGGCCGCTTTCACCTCGCCCTTGCCGTCGGGTTTGAACAGCATCCAGCGGAACACCGTGCCCGGCTCGTACTGAGCCTCCCTGATTTCTGCGGCGGGAAACTGGGCCTCCAGCAGCTTATGCAGCTGGCTGCTGCCTGCTTTGTCCATTCCTTCCCTGATCTCATCCTGCTGCTCCCTCAGCATAGCCTTGAGGTCTTCCGCAGATTGCAGCGGCGGCTGATGAAAGGGGTGCCTGCCGATGGTCGTGATGACGCTGGCGGCCTGCGCGGCACCCGCTGACAAAAGCAGCAACACCGCAGCGGCCTGCGGCAGCATCTTCCGTTTCATGACAGCCACCTCTTTTTTTTGCGCGGTCGGATAAAAGCAGATACTTGCGTTATGTAATGTTATATAGAGTCCTCTGCGGTCTGGCAAGATAAAAAACAGCCGACGCGTTCAGAAGGAAAGGCAAAGCCGCAATTGCGGAACCGCCGCATCTTGGTTACAATGATTTCTCGCACTCTGACTCCGTCAACATTCCGCCAAGAGCAGCATGTCCCGCTTTCTCCGACACATCTGCGCCTCGACGCTGGGCAGAAAATACATCATGGCTCTGACCGGCCTGCTGCTCGGCAGCTTTCTTGCTGTTCACGCCGCAGGCAACAGCCTGATCTTTCAAAGCCCTGAAGCCTTGTCCGCGTATGCCGAGCATCTGCATTCGTTCAGCCTGCTGCTGCATTCGTTCAGCCTGCTGCTGCTGGCTGTGCTTCTTGTTCATATCGCGACCGGCATCAGCCTCTTCCTGCGCAGCCGGAGAGCCAAAGGGCGCAGTTGCGCGGTCAGCGCATCCGCAGGCGGCCAGACTTGGGCCTCGCGCACCATGCTCTTCACTGGTCTGGCCAATCTCGCCTTTCTGCTCCTCCATCTTGCCACAGTGCGCTTTGCTGATCAAGCTCTGCCAACGGCGGAACGGATCAGCCGGACATTGACCAGCCCCTTGCTGGCCGCGCTCTACACCGTCGGCATTGCCGCCTTGGCTCTGCACATCAGCCACGGCTTCTGGTCGACGCTGCAAAGCCTGGGCATCAGCCATTCCCGCTGGAACGGCCTGCTTCGAACATGCGCCGGATGTTCCGCCGCGCTGATCAGCACTGTCTTCGCGGCCATCATCCTGCTGCATGTCCAAGCTGGCAGATAAAACCATCAACCACAGGAGACGCGATGAGCGGAGAGCATTTTGCGGCGGTCACAGGCGGCTTCATCGAGCTGTGCGCCCTGCTGAAAAGGGAGGACATGGCCGCCAGCGGCGGCGAGGCCAAGCTGCTGATCAGTCAGGGACTGGTGCGGGTCAACGGAGAGGTGGAGACCAGAAAGCGGCGCAAGCTCGCCGACGGAGATGTGGTGGACTGCGGCGGCAGGCGGGTGCGGGTCACAGCGGGCTGAATCTTTTTTCGTTGCCCGACGCAGCTGTTTGTTGTACAGAAAAGATGAACCCGAATCTTTCCATGCGCCATTGCACACACTCTGATGAAATATTCCCGCGTCTGTCTGCACAGTTTCGGCTATGAGCTGCCGCCCAACGTTGTCACCTCCTCCGATTTGGAGCAGCAGCTCTCTCCGGTCTATGAGCGTCTCAAGCTGCCGGAAGGCCGACTTGAGCTGATGAGCGGCATCCGCAGCCGCCGTTTCTGGGACGAAGGCTTCAGACCCAGTGAAGGCGCGGCCCGCGCGGCCCGCAAGGCACTCACGGCCTCCGGCCTTTCACCTTCGGACATGGACTTCCTTGCCTTCACCGCAGTGAGCCGGGACATGATGGAGCCGGCCACCGCTTCCTTTGTCCACCGCAGCCTTGGCCTTCCTGACCGCTGCCAGATATTCGACCTCTCCAACGCCTGCCTTGGTTTCCTGAACGGCATGGTGCTGCTGGCCAACATGATAGAGCTGGGACAAGCCCGGCGCGGCCTGATCGTCTCCTGCGAAACTGCTGAAGATTTGGTGCGCTCCACAGTGCGTCAGCTGCTGGCCGACGAAACTTTGACCCGCAAGACCGTCAAGCCCGCGTTCGCCTCCCTGACCATCGGCTCCGGCGCAGTCGCTTTGGTCATGGGCGACCGCAAGGCGCAGGACACGGGCCGCAGGCTGATCGGCGGCTCCTGCCGCGCCAACACCAAGCACAACGATCTCTGCCAAGGCGGCCAGAACTGCGAGCAAGAAACGCTGATGTCCACCGACTCCGAGCTGCTGCTGGAGAAAGGCATTGAGACCGCCGCCCTCTGCTGGCAGGATTTTCTCCAGGAAACCGGATGGACGCGGGAAAGCGTCAGCCGCTTCTTCTGCCATCAGGTCGGGCAGGCTCATGCCCGCAGACTCTTCTCCGCTTTGGATCTGGACCCGGCCCGCAATTTCGAAACCTTGGACGTGCTGGGCAATATCGGCTCTGTCTCCGCGCCCATCACCATGGCTATGGGCATTGAGCGGGGCAAGCTCAAGCATGGCCAGCGCGCCGCGCTGCTCGGCATAGGTTCAGGCATCAATTCTGTGATGCT
>NZ_JBLWEP010000134.1:0-6692 GCF_048287355.1 Candidatus Electronema sp. TJ | reverse complement strand
TCCGCACCTGCTCCACCAGCCAGTCCGCCCACGCTGCCATGCCTTCGCCGGTCTTGCTGGACACCGGGAACACGGTCAGGCCAGGATTGAGTATCTCCACACCTTGACGGAAGTACTCCATATTGAAGGGCACATAGGGCAGCAGGTCTGTCTTGCTGATGATCAAAGCCTGCATTCCCATGTACATGCCAGGGTATTTATACGGCTTGTCGTCGCCTTCCGGGATGGAGGCAATCAGCACGTTCAAGTGAGTGCCAAGCTTGAAGTTGGCTGGGCAGATCAGGTTGCCCACGTTCTCCACCAGCACCAAATCCAAGTCATGCAGCGGCAGCGACGGCAACGCATTGGCCAGCATCACCGCGTCTAAATGGCATTCGCCGCCAGTGTTGATCTGCACCGCAGGCAGACCTGCGGCCCGCGCCTTGTCCGTGTCAATTGAGGAGGCCAAATCGCCTTCAATCACCCCGAAGCGCAGGCGGCCCTGCAAGGCCTCCAGTGTCTTGAGGATGAAGGTTGTCTTGCCTGCGCCGGGCGAGGCCATGATGTTGATGCCATACACGCCTGCATGATCCAGCAGATGCTGGTTGTTGGCGGCGATGGTGTCGTTGGCGGAGAGGATGTTCTCGACCACCCGCACCCGCGTCGGGGCTGCGCTGCTGCACATAAAGTATTCTCCGAGCAATTAATCAACGTCAATGCTTTCCACGTAAAACTCACGGCCTTTAGTCACTCGCACCGCGCTGCTGGCGCAGGCTGGACAGGTGAAGGTCTCGCTGCCAGGACGAAAGACCTTGCCGCAGGCTGCGCAGGTCATTTCGCCGGGAATACGCTCAAAACGCAGCTGCGCACCTTCGGCCAAGGTGCCTTTGGCGATGATATCCCAGTAGAACTGCACCGAGTCATCCACAATGGATGAGAACTGGCCAAGCACCAGCTGCACCTGCCGCACGGTTCTGCTGCCAGCGTGCTTCAGGGCTATATCCAAGATGCTCTGGGTGACAGCCAGCTCGTGCATTACGTCTCCCCGGCAAGCAGGTGCAGCACCTTGTGCGCCGCCAGCGGCACTGCCGCCGCAATCTCCGGGCTGAGGTCTTCTTTAAAGTCATAGACATGCTGCGCCTCCACCGCGACCACATGCACCTGCGCATCGTCCGGCAGCCGCTCGCCCATGCTCCGCCCCAGCTTGAGTGCCTGCTTGAGCGAGACATCATGCGCCGAGGCACTGTGGCCATGCGTCAGGTCATCCATCTCCGCCAAGGTGAAGCAGACCACCTCGCCTTGCCGGCGCAGGCCGGTGTTGAGCGCGTCAATGAGGATGACGCGATTATAGCCGATCAGCCGTTCCATCAGGCTCAGTCCGGCTAAGGAATAGCATTCGATGGTGATTGGCTCGCACCGTTGACGATGCAACGGTGCATCGCTGAGAGGAATGCCGCTGCGTCGGCTCACTTCCTCGGCAATGCGCCAGCCTACGCCGTCATCGCCAAGAATGGGATTGCCCAAGCCGATGATGAGGGTGCTGTGTGTGCTGTTCATGCAATAATTCAATGCTTGGCAAAACGGTCAAGAGGCTTCAGCAGCTGCGCAGGCAGGCTCCATGACAGCCTTCAATCCATTCACTTCATTCTGCGAAAAGCGCTTGAGCAGCAGCTGGATGAGATAGAAGCCGAAATCCGGGTTCTGATAATAAAGCTGCCTGATCTGCGCGGCGGTCATCGAAAGCAGCTCCACGTCGGTCTTGCAGCGCAGAGTTGCGCTGCGCACCTGCTCGCTGGCAAAGACTCCCATCTCGCCGAACAGCTCTCCTGGTCTGATTGCCACATCCAATTCGTCAACCCGCAGCGCGCCCGACTTGAGCAGATAAATCTTGTCCGCCGCGTCGCCCTTGCGGAACACCACATCCCCCTCTTTCAATAACTCCTTGGTCATGTGGGGAATCATGAACTCAAAAGACATGTCCCCTTCTGAAGCTCTGCGCACCTGCTTGATCAGCCGGATCATCTGCGCCAGCCGCAGGCAGTTCATCGGCAGCAGCGCGGTGTGCAAAACAAAAATTGGCCAGACATGGGCGTTGAAGGTGTAGACGATGAAGGTGATGTTGCTGGCGATGCCTACAATCCGCAGAGGGATCATGTTCTTCATGTAGAAGGTGGAGAACATGAGAAAGGCTGCGAGAAAGCCGAGGAGCTGGATGAAGTCCATGGTCAAGCCGTCTGTGCTGCTTGAAGCGCGGGAGAAAAGCGCATATTATGCCTGCAGCTATCTTAATGAGCGGCGCAGCCGCTGACAATCGAATAATAAGCCTCCTTCAAGAATCGCATGAACCATGTCACCGCGCTGGGACTCTTTTCCGGCGGCCTGGACTCCATTCTTGCCTGCCGGATTGTGGCGGCGCAGGGCATCCGGGTGCAGGCCCTGAAGTTTGTCACTCCTTTCTTCGGCCATGAGCTGCTGGCGGAGCCGGAGCGGTTCCGTCAGCAGATGCTGGACAAATACGGCATTGAAGCTGAACTGATCGACCTGAGCGCAGGCTACATCGAGCTGCTCCGCCGCCCGGCTCACGGCTTCGGCAAGCATTTCAACCCCTGCATTGACTGCAAGATCATGATGCTGCGCCGCGCGCGCGAGCTGATGGCCGAACGCGGGGCCGCTTTTCTTTTCACCGGCGAGGTGCGCGGCCAGCGGCCCATGTCGCAGCAGATGGAGACCTTGAATTTAATCGAGAAGAAAGCGGGCTGTCAGGACATCCTGCTCCGTCCGCTCTCCGCCAAACTGCTCTCCCCTACCCTGCCGGAGCGGCAGGGGCTGGTTGACCGGGAACGGCTGCACGGTTTTGCCGGACGCGGGCGCAAGGGGCAGCTTGCCTTGGCGCGGGAACTGGGCATCAGCGATTTCCCTGCTCCCGCAGGCGGCTGCGTGCTCACCGATCCTATTCTTGCCGCCCGGATCGAACGCTTCTACGCCGGACTCTTCACCGTCGGAAGCGAGGATATAACTGCCGGGGACATCCGCCTGCTCCTGCTGGGCCGCCAGTTCCGTCTGCCTGGCGGGCATTGGCTCGTGCTCGGCCGCAACGAGCAGGAGAACGACCGCATAGCCGGGCTGCGCAGGCCAGATGACTGGCTGCTGCATATGCCGGAGCATTTCGGGCCGCTGGGTCTGCTGCGCCGGGCTGCCGCCGCCGATGCGGAAGCAGCAGCAGCGCTGGCTGCCGGACTGATTGTCCGCTACAGCCGGAAAACCGACGGCATTCCCCTGCCCGGCGATGTGCGGATTGATCACGGCGGCAACGAGCTGCTGCTGCGGAACACCGCGCCTTTGCCGGACGAGCTGTTCAGCAGCTGGACCGTCTGATTGTCGCAGGCTGATTCTTGTCAAGAAGAAAATACGGCTGCCTTTTTATTATGCTTGACAAGTATAAAAATCGCCGTATTATCACCCTTGTTGCAAATCATTTGCAAGAGCAATTTGTTCTGGCCTGATTTGCTTCGACTGATCAAGCAGTTGCGGCGGATACGGGAGTCGTCCGCCAGCCTGCGCAACATTAGGAAGGATGCCCTCTCATGCAATCTTAACTTCTTGCCGAGCTTATGAACGCCGCTCCTGATCTCAATCCGTTCCGTCCGACGAAACAGCGGCAGGTGATGCTGGAGGAACTTGCCAAAGCAAACCACCCCACAGCCTGCGAACTGTACGAGCGGGTGCGGCTGCGGCTGCACCGCATCGGACTGGGCACGATCTACCGCAATCTTGAGCTGATGGCCGCCAGCGGCATCATTCTCAAATTGGAGGTGGGCGGCTCGCAGAAGCGTTATGACGCGCAAACTGAACCGCATTATCATATCCGCTGCAGCCGCTGCGGTCTTGTCGAAAACATCGACATGCATGTCATTCAAAACGTCATTGCGGCCGCATCTCGAAAAACAGCCTACAACATCATCGGCCATCACATTGAGTTTACGGGAGAGTGCCCGAAATGTCAGCGTAAGGCCAGGAACGCCTGCCTGGAGCAGGAAAGGAGCTTTGTCTGATGTCGCAAGATCAGTTCACTGAAGTCAGTCACGAATCATGGTTCAGCCGCCTCAAGGGCGCGGCCAAAGGCATTGCGGCTGGTTTCATGCTCTTCATCGCCGCTTTTGTCCTCTTGTTTTGGAACGAGGGCCGTGCGGTGAAGGACTACAAAACGCTGAAGGAAGGAGCCGGTGCTGTTGTCTCCGTGCCTGCGGACCGAATTGATCCTTCCCGCGAGGGCAAGCTGGTGCATCTCAGCGGCAAGGCTGTGACCGAAGAAACCCTGCGCGACCCAGAGTTCGGCGTGACAGCCAACGCCCTCCGTTTGGAGCGGACTGCGGAGATGTATCAGTGGCAGGAGCGTTCTGAAAGCAAGAAAGAAAAAAAGCTTGGCGGCGGGGAGGAGACCACCACCACCTATTCCTACAGCAAGGCTTGGTCGGAATCGCTGATCAGCTCGTCCGGCTTCCGCCAGCAGGCTGGGCATGAGAACCCTGGCTCCATGCCCTTCAGCTCGCAGGAGCAATCGGCCCGGCAGGTCACGCTCGGTGCTTTCAGTCTGCCGCCCTCGCTGACCAGCAAGATCAGCACTGCGCAGCCGCTGCCGGTGAGCGCGGACGCGCCGCTGCCGGAGAACACCGCAGGCCGGAAGATATGGCGGCACGGCAGCGGCTTTTATCTGGGCGAAGACCCGAACACGCCGCAGGTCGGCGACCTGCGGATCAGCTTCAGCGTGGTGCTGCCGACCGAGGTCAGCATTGTCGCCCAGCAGCGAGGCTCCAGCCTGGAGCCGTACCGCAGCGAGGCGGGCGGCAGCATCGAGCTGCTCCAAACAGGAACGCACACTGCCGCCGCCATGTTCAAAAGCGCGCAGCAGAGCAGCAAGCTGCTGACCTGGCTGCTGCGGCTGGGCGGCTTCATTCTCATGCTGACCGGCCTGAATCTGATGCTCAAGGTGCTGTCTGTGACAGCGGATATCGTGCCGATGTTCGGCAGCTTGGTCGGCGCAGGCACAGGCATTGTCTCCTTTCTGCTGGCAGGGGTGCTCTCGCTGCTCACCATCGCCGCAGCTTGGGTCATCTATCGTCCGCTGATCGGCCTGAGCCTGCTGGCAGCAGCGGCAGCACTGATCTGGGCGGTGCGCAGCAAGCTCCGCGCCAAACAGCCTGCGGCAGCGACCATGCCCCCTCCCCCGCCGCCCCGGTGACTGCTTTGCTCTTCGCAGTCTGAAGCCGCTCTCTGATGGAGACACTGCGGTGTCTCTGTCGGAGACATCTCCCTCTCGTCACTACGTTGAACTCACCGGCCTGTAAAACCTATGCGCACAGCAGAACTCCTTGAACTCATCCGCAACGGCGAGAACTCCGGCGTGGAATTCAAACGGGACGACATCCGCCCGGAACAGCTGGCAAAAGAGATCGTGGCCTTGGCCAACCTTCAGGGAGGACGGCTGCTGCTCGGCGTGGAAGACAACGGCACTGTGACTGGCATCAAACGGCCTGACGTGCAAGAATGGGTGCTGAACGTGTTCCGCGATAAGGTGCATCCACAAATCATCCCGTTCTACGAGGAAATAGAGTTTGCAGAAGGCTGTCGAATCGCTGTGATCTCGCTGTCGCCCGGCATTGCCAAACCATATGTGCTCCGGCATAACGGTCGAGAGGATGTGTATATCCGCATGGGCGACCGCTCCGAATTAGCGACACGGGAACAGCAGCTCCGGCTCTTTCAAAGCGGCGGGATGCTCCATGTAGAGACCTTGCCGGTTGCTGGCACCTCAATAGACTCCTTGGATTTAGACCGGCTCAACTTTTATCTCGCCTCCATCATCGAAGACCCGGAACTGCCGAACAACCGGGAGCAGTGGATCGAACGGCTGCTCGGACTGGGCCTGATGGCTGAGGACGGACTGGGGAACAAGGTCTGCTCTATTGCCGGTCTGGTCTGCTTTGGCATTCGTCCGCGCCGCTATTTGCCCCAGGCCGGTTTGCGGCTGATGATCTTTGCTGGCGCAGACAAGGAATATCAGGCCCGTCTCGACACTGTGCTGGACGGCCCGCTTGCAGGCCGCTGGCGGATGATCGCCGGCCAGCGCGAGCTGGTTGATCGGGGCCTGATTGAGCAGTTCGCTGCCGCGATTCAGCCGTTCATCTCCTGCGAAGAAGCGGATGTAGATGAAACTATGCGGCGTGGCAAAGAGCTGTTCTATCCTTGGCAGGCGGTGCGGGAAACGGTCATCAACGCCTTGGCGCATCGCGACTGGTCGCGGTCAGTGGATATTGAGGTCAGCGGCTATGCCGACCGACTGGAGGTCATCAGTCCGGGGGCTTTGCAGAACTCCATGACCGTGGCCAAGATGATCGCCGGGCAGCGTTCGCCCCGCAATCCCTTGATCATGGAGATTCTGCGCGATTACGGCTATGTTGACGCAAGAGGAATGGGTGTGCGCACCAAAGTCATTCCCCTGATGCGGCAGCACAACGGCGCGGAGCCGGTCTTTGCGGTCAGCGAAGACTGCCTGAAAACTGTCCTGCCAAAGAGAAAGCTGTCATAACGGCTGCCCTTCTTTCGCGGCAGGCAGGACGTTCAGACCACCCAGCTGCGGCCGCGCTGCCCGGCCAGCCTTGCCTGCAATCTCGCGTAGCACTCTTCATATTTGCTGAGATCAGGGTGGCCGTCAG
>NZ_JBLWEP010000133.1:0-6736 GCF_048287355.1 Candidatus Electronema sp. TJ | reverse complement strand
TGGCCAAGCCGGACTTCTTTCCGGCCGAGCCAAATTTCTTGGCTGCCGAGCAGGAATCTTCCTTTGCTTAGCTGCACTTCGTTTCAGCCTGACTGCTTCTTGCTGCAAATCCTTGCTGCGGACTTATGCAGGAGATCGTTTGTTTATCATGCCGGTGGCGGATCCGTCTGACTGCCGCCAGCAGGAAAACCGCCGTCAGCAGCAGGGCTGCCTGCTGCGCCAGTGTGGCCTCCACCAGCAGCCAAGCGGCGGCGAGCAGCGGCATCAAGGCAGCACGCACACCCAGCCGGAGCAGCTCATGCCGGGCGATGAAATCTGCCGCTGGCGGGGAATGCTGGTAATACCATGCCACAAAGGCCCGGCCCGGCCCGTTGGTCAGCAGGCGGAGGTCGCGGAATTTCCGCAGCAGAACGACCTGCGGCTCCAGCGCGCTGCCGTAGGCTGCTGTGGCGATGAAGCAGCCGCTGCCTCCTCCCCCGCCGTTAGCCGCTTCCTCCTCTTGGCGTTTTGCGCTTTGGAGCGGTTCGGCAAAATTTTGGGCGATGATGTAGGCACCGCTGCTGTTCGGATGCAGACCGTCAAACGTCAGATTTTTCCATTCCGTCACCACCTTGGCGTAATTGTCGACCAGCCTGTAGCCGCCTTTGGCCGCCATCTCCACAATCAAAGGATTGTAGTTTTCCGGGGCGAAGCTGGAATCTGAATTAGGCGTGATGGTGGACAGTATCGGTGTCGCTCCAGCGGCCGTGGCCTGCTTGGCCATGTTCTCCAAGTTGAAGCTGGTGGTGGTTGGCGAAAGCCGCTCAATGACATCATTGGCTCCTTCCATCAGCAGCACGTATTTGGGCTTGTACGCCTCCAGCACCTTGCTGAAACGGGAAACCGCATGATACGTGTCTTCGCCGCCCTTGCCCTCATTGATCACCTTAAATGAGGCGGCATCAAGCATCTTGGTCAGATAGGTGGGATATGCGGTGGCGGCTCCGCGTTGATATCCTGCCGTGATGGAATCGCCGAAACAGAGCACTCCTGCCGGTGTCGGCGTGGTTGTCCCCTGGGCACGGCCAGCCGCCGGAGCAATCAGGCAGACAAGCAGGCCGACGCAGGCCAGCCGCCAGCTGTTCCTCTTCATTTTCCCGCTCCCTCCTTGGCCGAAGACAGATCCAGCAAGACATGTTGGCTGCTGGCGGGCACGAAATCCGGCAGTTCCGGCTTTTCCTTCTCTTCCGGTTTCTTCTCCTCCGGCATTTCCTGCTCCGGCAACCAGCCAGACCCAGCATAGGCCGAAATCAGCATCTTATATTGCCCATCCCGGAAGCCCTGCCAGCGGACTTCCATCTGTTTCTGCGCATTAAGAGCAAGCTCCGGCTTGATGTCGGGAACCTGATTGGCCATATTGACCATTTTTGGCTTCTGCCAGCCCGATGCCGCATAGCGGCTCCAGTAAATCTCGTCCTGTCCGCCGCCGCTGCTGCCTGACCAAACCAGCCAGACCGAGCCATCCTGTGCGGCCAAGGCAGACGGAGCAATGGCTGTGCTGCCTTCTTCCATCTCCAGTTTGACCGGCTCCGCCCATCGCCCATCCTTGCCTGTTGTGTATTCGATGGCGATGCCGTCCGGATTGACCGCCGACCAGAATATCCAGCGGTTGCCGTCCGGCGTGATGACAAAGGCTGGATGGAGGTTGTTGGCGTTGTTGTCTGTCAGTTTTTCTGGCGGCTCCCAAACGCCCTCGTTGCGGGTGCTGTGATATATCTCATAACGCAGGCCGTCCGACTGCGACCAGACCAGCTCCAACTCCGCCCCTTGGCTGGGCACAGCGGACAAGATGGACGAGGCCAAGAGTCCTAGGACAATGTTTTTGCGCGGCATGGAATCCCTCTGAATGAAAAAATTACAAGGCTGACTTGCCGATCTCATGCAGTCCGATGAAAACAAAATTATACACCGAAAGACAGAAAAGGAGCACGAAGAAACCGTAGAAGACCGGCCTGAACACGATCCGTTGGCAGTGATAGTGCAGGATTGCGAACATTGGAACCATTGGGAGAAGATAGCGGCCTTGGGCCTGAAAGTCCACAGTCCAGGCGTGATGGATCAATGCCGCGATGAAAAATAACGACCAGCCTCCGGCCAGCACGAGCAGCGTCAGGCCCGCACGTCCGCCGACCCAGACTGCGGAGACTGTCAGCATGAAAAGGATAAGCATGCTGATGATTCGCACATAATCATAATAAGCGAAGGGTGCGGCATACTGGGTGTAGCCGTAGACCCCGAAAGCGGTGCGGAAGGATTTTTCGCCCCAACGGTCAATTTCGAGGAGCTGCTGGAGGGTTTTGCCGCGGTCGCGCATCTGGAGGTAGGCATGTTTCTGTTCCAGCGGCGTGCTGGGCTTGTATATCTCGTCTGCATATTGCTCGCGGGTGACAAGCTCCAGCTGGCCTTTCCTGAAATCATTCACCCAAGCGTCTGTGACTTTGAAAGCGGTGAAGAGCAGGCACCCGACAAGGACAACAACAGAAAAGCGGGCCAGCGTTCTTTTGCTCCATACTGGCGGAATCAGCCGTATCCGCCAGAGAAAATAGAGGAAATAAAAAAGATAGAGGAAATAAAAATTCTGTTTCTGAAGAAGGAGCAGACCGAAGAGCAGCCCCAGCCACAACGGAGTGAGCCGACTCATTTCCGGCTCGTTGCGCAGCAGGCGGTTGAGGTGCGACCGTTCCGCCGCGAGCTGCCAGGCGGCCACTAAGCTGAGGGCGGCAGACAATGCCTCGGAGTCCGCATAGCTGAAAATATACCAAATCTGCGGGGAGATCAGCAGCGACAAAAAGAAGGGCCGGAATTCGGTCTGGCCGAAGGCCCAAAGCAGCAGGAGGAAGAACAGCAGCACGTTGAACAGCCGCTGGGCAAAATAAGGCTTCAAATGCAGCGGGCCGACAAGACGCAGGAATTTTCCGGCCAGCAGATAATAGATTTCGCCGGAGTGCAGCCGTGACACCCCATATGCGCTGTACGTGTGGGCGATGGCCGGATCGCCGACCTTTGGCGGCAGGCTGTGTTTGGTGTAATATTCTGCGGCAGCCACATGCACAACTTCATCGGGATGAGTGTTGAAATCGCTGACAGCTGCCATGACCAAAATCAGGGCCAGCACAAAGACCGCCAAGATGGGGACAACTTCCAGCTGCCAAGAAAAAAGGCGCGATCCGCCATAAAAGGCAGCGGCAAGCAGAAATATGATCAGCCCGTGCTCCAGCTCCTTCAGCCAAGAGACATGCCGCTCCATTTGCGGCAGGACAAGCTTCAGCTGCGGATCGTGCTTGCCGACAGTCATGCTGATGCCGCCTTCCGGCAGCGGAGTCAGTGCCTCCACCTCCGCGACGGGCCGTAGCCGGGTTGCAAAATCCTCTTTGCTTTGCAGCTGATAGACAGGAAAACCTGCCTGCCGCAGGATAATGCGGCGGATGGTGATCTTGGCCGCCTTGTCCTCGCTGGGATCAAGCCGCAGACGGTCAAGACGGGAAATGTCTGTCACCCGCACAGTGTAATATTTTTGTTCCGGCTTGATAATGAGCTGGGATGATTTTTTTTCGCTGTAATGCCCGTGCTTGTTCGGCCAGTAGAATTTCAGGATGGTGCGGGTGTCGGTCTCCAGCTCCAGTTCAGCCAAGGCGCGGTTGAAAATCAAAAAATAATAGCAGACGCTGAAGAGCAGAAACAGCAGCAGAATGGAGAGCCAAGACTTTCGCCGGGTGGAGGCTTGGTTATTATAAGAAACTGCCGGATCGATCCCCAGACCGTGCAGCGGCTGGGCGGCGGAACGCTTGAAAAGCTGCATTTGACATCCTCGTTGAACTGTCAGAGAGAGCGGAGGAAAGGCCGTTCAATCAGGGCGTAGGTGACGCAGGCGAACAGATAGCTCAGCAGCAGGGTGGAGATGAAGAGCCGTGCGCCGGTCAGCGGGCCTCCGCCGTACAGCGACACGCCCTTGCGGAGCACATCAATCACCAATGTGTGAAAAATATACATGCTGAAGGAGACCAAGCTGAGCGCACGCAGGGGCAGGCTGGAAAGGAAACGCAGGAGCGGCGATGCTCCCGCCTCCAGCACAGCCAGAATCAGTACGGCGGCGGCGGCGGCGAACCAAGGATAATAAATCAGGGCGAAGAAGCGGTTGCCGCCCCACGCTCGTTCATGTGAAAACAGGCCGAACAAAAGCAGAATTAGAATGGCAGCTACAGCGGTTCCGTGTCCTCCTGTACGGCTCCGGCGCAGCAGTCGGCTCAGATGCGGCCCGAAGCCGTAATGCAGCCACGAAGCCAGCATGCCGCCAAGGAAGACTTCGAAATACAGAGGGATATTGCCGTCCACACCGCCGATCAGCAGCACTGATTTGGAGAAGTGCTTGGCCAGCATGATCATGCCCAGCAGGCCGGGCAGAACCAGCCAAGGCCGGATGCGGAAAAGCAGCAGGCAGAGCAGCAGAGCCGGCGGAGTGAGCAGATAAAAGCAGATTTCCTGCGGCACCACCCAGAGGTGGCCGTTCCCTTTGAGAAAGAGAAAATGCAGAGCCGCTTCTTCCAGCCTTCCGTGCAGGATAAAAACCAGCAGGATATAGCTGTAGTACACCGGCAGTATCCGTTTTATCCGCCTGATGAAAAAATGGCGCAAGAACGGTAGGGAGAGAATGCGTTCCGGCTGCTGGACAAAAGGCTTGGCCAGCAGGAAGCCGCTCAGGGTCATGAGAATCCAGACACCGCTGCGGCCCGCGCCGGAAAAAAAGCCCCATGTGTGATCGGCCACCACCAGCAGCAGGGCGAAACCCCGCAGTCCGTCCAGTGCGTCGATGTTCTCGCCCACAGAAGGCCGCTTGCTCCGCAGATCGGCAAAAGGAGCAAGGCTGGCGATGTCTGTCTGCTGTAGCAGCAGGAAGAGGAAAAAGGCAAAGATTGATGGGATGCTCCAAAGCGGCAACTTGTCAGGCTGGAGCAGCGGCTCGTTGCAGACGATGTAGGAGTCTTCGTGTGTCTGGACTGCCACATGATCCTGCTCCAGCCGAACTGTTGTGCCTGCGGAATGGACACGGAAAAGACGGAAAATTTCCTCCGGGCCAAGAACGACATCCTGCGCGAAGTAACCGCCAGCCACAGTCAGTTTGCGCAGAAAGACAGTTCCCGGCACTGCGCCCAAGTCGAGCCGCAGCCGCCGGACTGGAGCGTGATTGAGCCGGATGTGCGCCTTCTGCGGCATTTCCGGCTCAATCATTCCAGAAAGGGCGGAATACTGTTCAGCAAAGTCGCCGCCGCCGGAATAATACACTTGCAGGCGGTCTGGGTGATCAAGCTGCACGACAGCTTCAACAAAAGCCGCTCCGGGCAGAACAGCTTTGCAGACGGCAAAAAGCACCGCAAAGCAGAGCATGGCGGCGGCCAGCGCACGAATGTTCTGGCTGCTCATCGCCGTCTGACGCGCTGATAGATATGGTGAAGTTTGTCTTCAAAGGGGACAAGCAGCGGGAAGATCAGCCCGCCCAGCCGGTGCGAGACCAGCAGCACGAACAGGCCGCGCAGCCGCGCTCCGCCGCCAAGGTTGCCCAGAGGGACAAGTTTGCTGCACAGCAGGGTGCGGACGATCCGTCCGATCTCGCCTGCGCCCAGATCGTAGTTTTTGCCGGTGATGAACTGCTCTTTCATTACATGCTCTAAGCCAAGAGGCACAACTGGATGAATCTGAATCTTAAATAATCGCCTTTTTTTTGTCCAGTTTTTTCCGGCCCGCCTGTTTTTCTGGGCGAAAGAGAGGGCGAGAGGACAGATGCGCTGATACGCATCAGCTGCATGGAATGACAAGGCAAGGCAACGGATGGACGGCAGACGACTCCCCATTCAGGAGAGATTTCCACTTTTTTCCTTGACACAAATCAGAAGAAAAGGTATATAATAGCCCTCTACCAAGGGTCGTTAACTCAGTCGGTAGAGTATCTGCCTTTTAAGCAGAGAGTCGCGCGTTCGAGTCGCGCACGACCCACCACACAGCCCAAAAGTCCCCATCGTCTAGCCAGGTCCAGGACATCGGCCTTTCACGCCGACAACACCGGTTCGAATCCGGTTGGGGACGCGAAATAGCGTAAGGGAGTCAGAGCAGCCATGCTCTGACTCCCTTTTTTCTTTCCCCTGCTTTGGAGCAATCAGCTGCGCCGCAGAACGCGCTTGCTTTGCTTCGCAGCACACTTTCCCCGCCTCGCAGCACGCTTCAAATGACGCACTTCACGCTTCGAGTGACTCATTCAACGCTTCAAACGCCTTGCTTCACGCTTCGAATGACTCTCTGCACGCTTCAAGCACCTCACTTGATGCTTCGAGTGACTCGTTCAACGCTTCAAACGCTTTGCTTCACGCTTTGAATGACTCATTTCACGCTTCAAATGCCTTGCTTCACGCTTCGAGTGAGTCATTCAACGCTTCAAACGCCTCGCTGCAAGCGTTGAATGACTCATTGCAAGCGTTAAACGCCTTGCTGCAAGCGTGAAATGCCTTGCCGCAAGCGTGAAACGACCCGCTGCAAACGTGCCGCGCCTCACAGCAAAGCGCGGCAGCTCCAGAAAAAACTTTGTATTTCAAAGGCGATGCCGTCAGCCTGCTTGCGCGCGCATCCTCAAACACGGTGCTGCTCCTGTCCATTGTCCAGCTCGCTGGAGCAGCCAGCGTCCTTGCGGAGAATGTCGTCTCTATTTTTG
>NZ_JBLWEP010000132.1:0-6797 GCF_048287355.1 Candidatus Electronema sp. TJ | reverse complement strand
GTCATCAGCATTTTAGGCAGCCAGCCCTCGTCGCCGTCCTCGAAGCGGACTTTGGCCCAGCCGTTTTTTTCCTCCAGCAGCTCGCTCTTGTCGTTGACGCGGACTATCTTGATGATTTTGTACTGCTCGCCCGCGCCCCGCCGCACTGGGACATCGATATTGGTGGAGACAAAGAGCGTTTCCGCCCCTGCTGCAACAGGCAGCAGCAGGGCTGAGACGAGCAGCGGGAAAAGGAAACTGCGCACCGCCCGTCCAGCGCGGCCCAACCAATGCGCTCTGAAAGAAATCTGCTGCCCAGCTGCCCAGTTGTCCTTGCTCATGGCATTTTTCATCTTCTGTCTTGGCGGTAATGTTGTCTCCTGTGCCGCTGTCTGTCTGCTGGCGCGGCTGAATCTGTCAAGCTACACCATAGGACGGCTGCAATCAAGTCAAGAAAAAGGAAAACCGCTCTTTGCCGCTGCGGCCGGAGAAGGCCGCAGGGAGCTGTCTTCAACGCAGCTGACGCAGCAGCCAGAGAGTGGAGTGCAGCGTTCCGTTGTGCAGCTGGCCGCAGAGGGAGCCGGGCGCGAAGCCAGCCTTCTCCTTGCTGACCGCATCCAAGATGAGCTGCCAGCTTCTGTTGAACAGCGGCGGACGATCAAAAACCGGCGGCTCTGCCGCTCTGCCGCTGCCAAGCAGGGCGGCCTGCACATCCGGCAGCGCTGCCAACGCCGACTCCGCCTGTCCGGCCAGCTCCGCCGCAGAGGCCGTGTCTTCTTGGCGCAGCAGGATATGGACAGCGAACAGCAGGTTCATCGGGTTGAGCGGCTGCGCGGCCAGCAGACTTTTCCAGCCGGGTTCATTGAGGATTTTGCGTCCGTGCAGCAGGCCGAGGCGGAGCAGCTCGGTCTGCCGCGCAGCCGGGCTGGCTGGAGCAAAGCCTTTGCCGAGTTCCGTCATCAGCACAGCGGCATCCGGCAGCGCGGCCCGCACCGCATCCACGCCAGGCAGCCATGATTTTTCGGCGATGGCGAAGACTTGGGTCTGCCAGCCAGCCAGCGTGAGCACGAACATTTCGTACACTTCGCCTGGCTCCTCCTCCACCCGCAGACGGTAGAGGCCGGGATTCAGTTCAATATGCAAGGCACCGAAACGGCTCTCCGCATCGCAAACGCCCTGCGCCGCTTCAGCCAGCAGCTTGCCGCTTATGTCATGCAGCGACACGCCCAGCCACGGGCGGGCCGCCTCTTCGCTCAATCCCCGAAGAAAGAGGAAGAGCTGGCTGCCGCTGCCGAGCTGAAAATGCACGGTCCGCGACAGCTCCTGCGCTGCTTCGGCCTGCTTCTGCTGATATGTCAGGGTCTGCGCCAGCGGGGCGGACGAGGCGAACTGAACTGGCGGGCCGTCGAAGATTTTGCTCGGCGTTCCGGCTGCAACTTCGATCAGACTGTCGGACTGCACTTGGCCGACGCGGAAACGGGCTTTGTACAAGCCGGGCGGGACCTTGGCCTCCAACGCGCCGATGCCGCTGGCCAGCAGCTCGAAGCGGCTGTCGGCAAGAAAAACCTCAGTCAGGCGGTCTGCCGCCCTGACGCTCAGAGCAACCTGCTCAGACGATGAACTGCTCATTGTTCGGCACCTCGATGATGATCTGACGGCTGGTGTTTTTGACGGCGATTTTGTACAAACCCGGCTCCAGCTCAAGGGTGAGGTCAGCGGCTTCGGCTTTCATCTGCCGGATCTCCCGGAAACCTCCGTCATAGAGAGCCAAGGTCTCCGCGCCGGTGTGCGGAGGAGCGAGGCGGATTCTGACTGGAGCTGCGCCTGCCGATTTTCGTTTGAAAAAGGTGATGTCCCGGCTGGAATCAAGCCGGATTTCCGGCGGCGCTATATCCATGCCGTTCGCAAATTTGTCAATACTGTTGTGAATATGATTCTTCAAGGCTTGGCCGGTGACCGCGCCTTGTTCCGGGCGGGCGTTGCGCAGCGCGTCAAGGACAGCTTTGGTGAACACGCCTGAACTTCTGCCGTCATCGAACTTCCGCTCGCGGGCAGCTCCGCCCCTGCCTACTGCGAAGGCGTAGAAGTAGCGCACTTTGTCCGAACCAGGATTGCCTGCGCTGACCAAATACTGCGGCTCCCGGATAGTGTATTGGAGATTGACAGTGCGGCAGCAGTCCATGATCAGAACAAGCTCATCAAAGACAGCGTGACGGCGCAGCCATTCGACATAATCCGTCACGGCGACATGCCAGGGGAAAATCTGCTTGGCATTGGCGGCGTAGAGGGCGGTTTTGCCGATGTCTGACGGATCGCCGAAACCGTGGCCTGCGGCGAAGATGTAGAGCCGGTCGCCAACCTTGCCCTGAATGCCGTCAACAACAAACGGCTCGAACAAGGCCTCGACCTGATTCGGTGTTGGGCACGCTGCCTGCGGCCCGAAATCTGACGAGAGTATGCGCCGGATGTTGCCCGCAGGCACATCGCCGCCTTCCGGGTCGCGGAGCCAGTTGTAAAAGTCGCTGGCATCATTGACTGGCCCTTTGAGCGGGTCCAGCCCGATCAAAGGGTAGTTGTTGATGCCGATGACAATGGCGTAGTGTTTCTGCTTGTTGGGCATCATCCAGCACCTGTGCCTGAATTTGAGCATGGCAGAAGGAAAGAGGCCGGAGAGCGGCTTGCTCTCCAGCCTCGGCCTCGGATGTTGAGGGAATCAGCCGTGGTTGGCGAAGCGGATCAGATGCTCCACAATGGCTGCCAAAGGTGCGCTGGAGCTGCTGGCCGCGCTCACCGCCGCCGACTGCCAATGGGAAGGCACCGGCAGGCTGCTGTCCCAAGAGCCGCCCGGCTCAAACTGGGTCTGCGCCCGGCTGCCGTTGGCCGGAGTCCAGAGGAAGTCAGGATGTCTGCTGTGCCGCCACTCGCCGCCGATGATTCTGCCGGAGCCATCAAGCTCCAGATCGTAGAAGTACCGGACGGATTTGATCGCGTCCGCTGCTGGGCTGTCTGTGGAGCTGGTGCTGGGCCTGGTTTCGACTGTGTAGGAGACATCCATGACTATGCCGACGATGCTGACAGTCTGGCTGCTGCGGTAGCTGGCGAACTTGTCGTTGGTGAAACTGGCTCTGGAGACTGTGGCTGCTGCCAAGCTGCTCTGATAGGTCATCCGCTGCGGGTTGAAGTAGCGGTAGCTGTAGCCGACCACCGGCTGGTTCCATACCTCGTAGTCAAAGGTCACGTCCATGACCATGCTGCGCTGCGATGCGCCGATCTGGTTGACCACAGCCAGATGCCACGTGCCTGGGTTGGTGTCGAAGCAGGCAGACTCAATCAGGCGGCCTATGGAGTCGGTGGCTGGAGTGCGAACATTGCAGCGTCCGCCGATGAACTTGGGCCGGGGGCTGACCTTGGCCCAAAGCAGGGTGGCGAGGGCCTTGATGTCAGAAGGATAGAAGGTGATGCTGGAGCCGTTGGCCGCCTGCACGGTGACTGAACCTGTTGGCCGGGGCAGCATGTAGGATGCCGGCGACCAGCCATGACAGAGGCCCATCCACGGTTCCACATGGCCGTCTCGTTCATAAAAGCCCCGCCCTGCATCCCACATCTTTTTAGTCAGGGTGAAGCTGCTGTCGCCGACCAGCAGGTCATATTTCTCAGAAGGCGAGAGATAATCAGGCGAAATGCTGGATGCAGGGTTACTGCGCACGTAGTTGTAGTTCTCGCTCCAATCGCCGGAGTTGGGAAAACCAGGGTCGGCGTAACGCTTGCCGAGCATTCCCAGATAGATCGCCCAATAGTCGTCCGACCATGGCGTTGTGCTCAGGCGTGCACTCATCAGACCGTTGCTCTCCATGCTTTGCAGGCCGGTATAGCTGTATGTGTCGACCAGATCCTTGGCCATGTCGCCGGAAACAAAGGCGGCGCGGGAAGCCCGCTCGGCATCGTCGCTGTCCAAGCTGGTGCGCAGCGCGTCGCGGGCCTCGACATAGTCTTTGCGGTCAAGGGCTGCCTGATCAAAGACCGGCAGCGCGGTGCCGTTTCCACCCGGCTGCTCATCTCTCTTGACCGGCAGGCGGGCCATGAACTCCGCCGGATTGCTGTCAAACGCCTTCAATTCGGCATTGATCCGGCTCTCCTCGTCATCCATGCCGCCGCCCGCGCCTGCCGCCGCTATCCCGGCCTCTGCGGCATGGCTGTGCGCTCCGCTTCCGGCTCCGCCGTGATCATGGCTGCCGTGCGGATGCTCATGGTCGTGATGATGGCCGTGCCCATGATCATGATGGTGGCTGTGTCCGGCCTCATGCGTATGCGCATGGCCAGAGCTGTGGTCGCCGCAGCCGCAGCTCGGCGGCGCAGGCGTGCTGCATCCGCAGCCGCATCCCTTGAAGAAATCAAGAATCGGGCAGTTGTGCTTTTTCGGCGGGGTGGACATGGCTTCCTCCTTTCTTTGGTGGGTGAGGTTGAACAGCACAGATCAACGCTACTCTAAAATCAGCGGGATGCCAAGACTGAAGCAGTGTTTTCTTTCTTTTTAACCATCCAACGGGCAGCTCTGGCTGCGGAAGGTCTGCGCACGTCAGCAAGCGGAACTCCGGTGCCAGACAGAGGAGCGGTGTGCTGTCCGACCGCAGTCAGTTTTCCGTTGACACAGGGTGCTGTCCTTTATACAATCTGACCTTGGTCAAACTTGACCGCAGCCATATTATCATTCACAAGGACGCACTATGTCAGGATTGCGGGAACAGAAGAAGCAGAAGACCAGAACTGCCATTATGGAAGCGGCATTCACACTCTTTGGCGAGCGCGGCTATGAGAACACCAGCATCTCCGCTCTGGCCAAGGCCGCCGGGATCGGCAAAGGCACCATCTATTCCTACTTCAGCTCCAAGAGTGAGATACTGCTGGCCTTCTGCGAGGATGAGCTGGACTGCCTCCATCTTGAGCTGCAACGCACCATCCCGGCTGACGCTCCGCTGGAGGAGAAGCTGCTGCATGTCTTCATGTACGAATTCCGCTACGTGACCAAGAACAAAGGCTTTGGCCGCACCTTGATGCGGGAGCTGATCTTCCCCAAAGAGCTGACCACGGAGAAGTCCCGGCAGATCGAGGAGCAGTTCATTCAGTTCTTTGTCCTCATGTTCACCGAGGCGCAGGAGCGGGGCCAGCTGCGGCGCGACATCGACCTGACCCTGACCTGCGGCCACTTCTACGCCCTGTACCTGATGGCCTTGTCCGCATGGCACTCAGGACGGCTGCCCAGTGAAGAAGATGTCCGCGCCGCCTTGCAAGTCATGTTCCGCCAAGCCCTGAGCGGCTTGCAGCCCAAGAAAGCATAAACAAGGGAATCATGCCATGAATCATCCTGAACCGAAGACGCTGCGAGGCAAGGCGGTCTGGCTTGTCCTCAGCAGCCTGCCTGGCCTGATCGTTGTCCTGCTCATGGCAGGCACTGTCCTGCTCGTCAGCCAGAAGATCGCTGTGAAGCAGGCGCTGATCGCCGAGGAGCTGAAGGCCGCCGCCAAGACCGAGGCACCGGCGGTGAATGTGGTCACTTTGGAGCTGCGGCCCTCGCCGCTGCGCGACAAGATCAGCCTGCCCGGAGCGGTCGAGGCGTGGCGCAGCCTCCAGCTCATGGCCAAGGTGGCTGGCAGCGTGGAGGAGATCTTTGTCAAAGAAGGCGAGCAGGTCAGGCAGGGGCAGCTCATCGCCCGGATAGAGAGCAAGGAATATCAGATAGCCGTGGACTCAGCCAGGGCGGCCAGCGAGCTGGCCAAAGCCGACCTTGCCCGCAGCGAGGCATTGCGCAGCAAGGGCATCAGCACCCAGGCCAGCTTGGAGGAGCAGCAGAACCAAGTCCGCCAGACCAAAGCCGCCCTTGAGGATGCCGAGCTGAAGCTGTCCCGCTGTCAGATCACCGCGCCTATGGCCGGAGTGGTCAGCCGCTTGGACGCGGAGGTCGGCATGTTGGTCAACTCCTTCTCTCCTGCCCCGATTGCCGAGCTGCTGGAGCTGGACCGGGTCAAGGCCGTGGTCGCTGTGCCAGAGGCGGATGTGGCGGCAGTGCGCGGGCTGAAGCAGGTGGAGCTGGAGATTCAGGCCCTTGGCAACGAGAAGATCACCGCCCCGGCGCATTTCCTTGCCCCGGCCCCGGACTCGCAGGCCCGCGCCTACCGTCTGGAGCTGGCTTTGGACAACCCAGGCCGCCGCATCCTGCCGGGCATGTTTGTCCGCGCCAGCCTGGTCAAGGAGGAGCGGGCGCAGGCCCTGGCCGTGCCGCTCTTCTCCGTCATCTCGCGCAACGAGGAGCAGTTTGTCTATGTTGAGGAAAAGGGCCTTGCCAAACGGCGGAACGTGAAGACCGGCTTCCTCGAAGGCTGGCAGGTGCTGATCACCGAAGGGCTGCGCACCGGCGACAAGGTGATCATCGAGGGCCACCGCAGCGTGGAGGACGGCCAGGCCGTGAAAACCGTCAAGACCGTGAGCAGCTTGGACGGGCTGCTGCAATGACGCTTCCTACCCCGCAAACAACACCATCCCATTGGAGAAGAGCATGAGAGAGTTCAGCGTGATCATAGAGCGCGACGAGGAAGGCTGGTTTGTCGCCACCGTGCCTGGGCTGCGCGGCTGCCATACGCAGGCGAAGTCGCTCGACCAGCTGATGGAGCGGGTCAAGGAGGCGATAGAGCTGTGCTTGGAGGTGGAGAGTCCGGCGGTCAATGAATTCATCGGCGTGCAGCGGGTGGCTGTTGCGGCATGAGCATCTTCCCTTCCCTCACAGGCGGCAGACTGATCAAGGCCTTGGAGCGCGTCGGGTTCGC
>NZ_JBLWEP010000131.1:0-6824 GCF_048287355.1 Candidatus Electronema sp. TJ | reverse complement strand
GGCCCAAGGGGCGAAACGGCATCCGGCTCTCCTTCCATCGGGATGAGCTATGCTAATCCATCCCAATCTCATAATACAAGGGGCGAAAAACCTTTCGCCCTGATCAGCCGGGCATTGCGCAATTGCGCCGCGCAGCGTCATGAAGCGCGAGGCGGCAGCGCGTTGATTTCGTCAGCAAGGCAAAGAGTCCGGCCTTGCCTTGCCGACGAAATCAGCGGCTCGAAAATCTCCGCATCGCCTTGCCGCTGAGATCATTGAGGCGATGCGCTCAGAATTGCCTTGATGCCGAACGCGGCGGCGCAAAAATCTCGGCAGCGTCGTGCCGCCGCGCTCATCAAGCTGATGTGCGCCGCATTGCCGTGCTGATGCGCTCAGCGCGGCGTTGCGGCGCACGGCAGGGCATTTTTCGTCGCTTCGACAAAGGCGCGGAGCTGCGCTGTCAATTCCGCCATATCCGCCTCGTTCAGCGCGGCTCCGGCGAATTTCGCCGCCTCGCAGAACGCCAGCCAGTTTTGCAGGCTTTCAGCATACGCCTTGAGCTGTTCTTCTTCAGGATCAGCAAGAAAACAGATCAGCTCGCCAGCGGTCTGCCGGGATGCGTCGATGCCGAAGCGTTGCTCCAAATAGCGGCGCAGGGTCTGATCAAAAAGCGCGGCAAAGGCGGCGCAGTCTTTCTTGGCAATCAGCGCGTCCGCCTGCGTCAGTGCCAGCAGAGCCGTCTCATGGGCCTGCGGCGCAGGCTGCGGCTGCGTTTTTTTTCTCCGCAGAACAACAAAGAGCAGAACGCCGCCGAGCAGCAGGCCTGCGCCCGCCGCTATCGGCCAGAGCGGCTTTTGCTCCGGCAAAGGCAGGGGCGGCTCTATGTCTATTGCGGCCAGCTCGTCCTGCATCGGCAGAGCAAGCGGCTGCGCCAGCAGCGGCGCAGGCAGCAGCAGAACAAGGAGCAGAGCAAGGCGGCGGCTCATCGCGACATCCTCCGGCTGCGGGCGCGGAAAAAGCCCATCAAGGCGGCAAGATAGGGCGTGCCCGCAGAGAGCTGGAGCAGATCAATGCCCATGCCGCGCAAGGCGCGGGCAAAGCGTTCCCGCTGCCCGCTGGTCAGGTTGGCGTAGGCCAGCCGCGTTTTTTCGTCGGAACTGTTGAGCAGCACCTGCTCGCCAGTCTCCGCGTCCTCCAGCGTGATCCAGCCTGCGTCGGGCAGCTCCAGCTCGCGCGGATCTGTGACCGAGACCGCAATCAGGTCGTGGCGGCGGGCGGCGGCTTGCAGCTTGGGCCGCAGCTCCTGGAGCGAATCATCAAAATCGCCGGGCAGACAAAAATCAGAAATGAGAAAGGTCACGCATTTCCGCTTCGCCACTTGGCTGAAAAAATGCAGCGCCTCCCCGATGTCAGTGCCTTTGCCCTGCGGCTGAAAAAAAAGCAGCTCCCGGATCACCCGCAGGATATGGCTGCGGCCTTTGTCCGGGGCGATGAACAGCTCGGCGAAATCGGAAAACAGGAGCAGGCCGACCTTGTCGCTGTTGCGCACAGCGGAAAAAGCCAGCGCGGCGGCCAGCTCGGCCATCATCTCGCGCTTGGACTGCCTGCCGGAGCCGAAGCCGCCTGACGCGCTGAGATCAATCAGAAGCATGATGGTCAGCTCGCGTTCCTCAGTGAATTTCTTCACGTGCGCAACGCCGGTGCGGGCGGTGACATTCCAGTCTATGGTTCTGATCTCGTCGCCCGGCACATATTCGCGCACCTCGTCGAAATTCATGCCCCGGCCTTTGAAGACAGAATGATAGCTCCCGGCTAGGCTGCTGTCCGCCATCCGCCGCGTGCGCACCTCGATCTGCCGCACCTTTCTCAGAATTTCTCTGACCGCCGCTGTTTTCATAAGCAATCAGGGCACTGGCACAGTCTCCAGCAGCCTGCGGATAATGTCCTCGCTGCTGATGCCTTCGGCTTCGGCTTCGTAACTGACGCGGATGCGGTGGCGGAGCACGTCCGGGGCGCAGTGTTTGATGTCGTCCGGGATGACGTAGCCGCGCCCGCTGAGATAGGCCAAGGCGCGGGCCGCCGCCTTGAGGCTGATCGTCGCCCTGGGCGAGGCTCCGGTTTCGATGTGGCCGCGCATCCCGGCGTTGGGGCCGGTCGGCTCGCGGGTTTCGCAGATTAGACTGACGATATACTCTTTGATCCGCTCGTCCACATAAATGCTGTCCACGATTTTGCGGGCGGCCAGTATTTCTTCCGGCGTGAGGATCGGCGGCATGACCGTTTTGTCGTCGGCGTGATCAAGCAGGTCCAGAATGCGCCGCTCCTCCTCGCGGGTGGGATAGCCGACTTTGACCTTGAGCATGAAGCGGTCCACTTGCGCTTCCGGCAGCGGGTAGGTCCCTTCCTGCTCGATTGGATTTTGCGTGGCCAGCACAAGGAACAGCTCCGGCAGGGCGAAGGTTGTTTCGCCGATGGTCACCTGCCGCTCCTGCATCGCCTCCAGCAAGGCCGACTGGACCTTGGACGGAGCGCGGTTGATTTCGTCGGCAAGAATCAGCGAGGCGAAGATCGGCCCCTGCTTGACCACAAAGCTGGTGTCTCTGGGGTTGTAGATTTCTGTGCCGATGATGTCCGCAGGCAGCATGTCCGGGGTGAACTGGATGCGGCGGAAACTGGCCGAGACTGCGGCGGCCAGGGTTTTCACCGCCAAGGTTTTGGCCAGGCCGGGCAGCCCTTCCAGCAGGATGTGTCCGCCAGTGAGCAGGCCGATCAAAAGCCGTTCCACCAGACGCTCTTGGCCGACGATGCGTTTCGCCAGCTCGCTTCGCAGCAGCCCGGCCCACGCCCCGCTTTCCCGCACCGCACGGCTGATTTCCGCCACAGACAGGCTCCGATCCTGAGCCGGGCCGCCGCCAACGCTCTGATTCATCGTTCTTCTCTCCTCCGCGCTCCGGCTCCGGCAGCCGGGCGCATTGTTCCGCTCCGCGCAGGAAGACTGCCAGAGCAATTGACACGCGCCGCTTTTCGGCCTACACTGTTCAGAAATCATATATACTTCCGCGCTGAACACATTGCAACTTTCACCGCACGTTCTGGGCATGGCTTTTTTCGATTTTCTCAAAAAACTGGCAGATTCCGGCGCAAATGACCGGCGCAGGCGGCTGGAGGCCGCCTCATTCCGCCATGAGGAGGACGGCGGGACAGAGGATTGCGCAGTTTTGGACGGCATCAAAATCAATGCGGAACTGCCGCCTGCGCCGGATTTGACCGTCAGCCCCGCCGCTGCCGAGCCTGCCAAACCGGAGCCGCCGCCCGCTGCGGCGCGGCAGCTTGGGTCTCTGCCGCAGCCCGGCGGCCTTTACGCCATGCAGGAGCGCAACGGCGGCATGTACCGCTTGGTCAAAGTGGTGCACGCCGAGGACAGCATGGTGCATATCCTCCGCTACGCCGGACGCTTCCTGCAAATTCCTGAGCGGCTGGACGATGAGGAGCTGCATCTTGGTGTGGATGCCATAGACGGCTCTTTCGGCGCGGAGCATCTGCCGGTTCCGGCCCAGTCCTTCGCGGTCAACAGCATCCATCTGGCTGACCGCGCGTTGGCGGACGAGGATTTCCGGGGCTGGCGGCTGTATGTGGATTCCATTTACGACTGCCTGAGCGAAAATGCGCCGCCGTGGCTGCGCAAGGCTGGATCCTACGCGGCCTGGCGCGACGACCGCAACGCCATGGCCGCTCTGGCTGACCGCTATCTGCTCGGCGCGGCTTTGCCCAGAGACAGCAAGAAAGCCCGCTATTGGCTGAACCGTCTGGTGCAGCAAGGCATCGGTCTGGCGCAGCCGGGCGAACAGGCGCGGGAGGAATATCAGCTGCTCACCGGCGGAATTTATGTCCGCGAGATGGAAGACGGCTGGGCGGTCTGCAAGGCCGTGCTGAAAGACAAGAACGGCGTGCAGCTGCTGATCTGCCCGGCCCGCTTCGAGCAGCCGCCGAAAAAAACAAATCCGGCCAGGCTGCTGGCGCAGGCCGGACAAGATTTCGCTCATGCCTCCCTCAGCGCGGACAGCTTTCTCAGCCGCCCGGCCTTGTTCATGGGCCTGCTGCCGATCACGCTGGAAGAGCTGCTCTGCTACCGGAAGCATTTGCAAACGCTCTGCGGCGAAACCGAGCTGCGCCCCAGCACCTTCGAGCTGCTCTTACAGCGGGCCGAGGCAGGCGAGGCTGAGGCGCAGGTGGAGGCCGCGCAGGTTTATCTCAGCGGCGATCCTGAATGGGAGGTGGAGCAGAGCATTGCCTCAGGCGTGACCTGGCTGACCGAGGCGGCCAATCTCGGCTACGGCCCGGCAGCCCATGCCTTGGCGATGATCTGCCGCGACGGGGCGGGCGACGCGGTGGCGCAGGATGCCCAGCTCAGTTTTGAATGGCTGCTTTACGCGGCTCAGCTTGATTACGGCCCGGCGCAGCTGGAGGCGGCGGCCTGCTGTCTGCAAGGCAAGGGCTGTCCGCAAGATCATGCTCTCGCTCATGCTTGGTTTTCCGTCGCCGCCAGCCACGACAACGGCCTGAGCGAGGCGGAGAAGCAGCAAGCCCGTCTGCAACGGCAGGATTTGGATGCCCGTCTGCCTGCCGCCCAGAAAGCCAAAGCGCGGGATTATTTCCGTCAGCTTCAGGACTCCTTTGCCGGAGCCTGAGTGTTCCTTTCACCTATCCCATGTTCATGAGCGACACCGCCTTTCCTTCCCGCAGCTATTCTGATGATGTGACCGTGCTCCGCCGCGACAACGGCCAAACCATTCTCCTGGTCGGCACGGCGCATATCTCCCGGCAGTCTGTTGATCTGGTCGAAGAGATCATCGACCAGGAGCAGCCGGACACAGTCTGCATAGAGCTTGATGAAAAGCGCTACGCCGCCCTGTCCAAGCCGCAGCATTGGGAGAATCTCGATCTCAAGCAGATCATCAAGAAGCAGCAGCTCTCCACCTTGATGGTCAACTTGGTGCTGTCTTCCTATCAGAAGAAGCTCGGCGGCAAGCTCGGCGTGCAGCCAGGCACTGAGCTGCTGACAGCGGCGAAGGCAGCGGAGCGGCACGGCATTCCGATGGAGCTGTGCGACCGCGACGTGCGGATAACCCTGCGCCGGGCTTGGAAGGCCGCCTCCTTGTGGAAAAAAGGCTATTTGGTCGCCGCGCTGATCAGCTCGCTCTTTGACGAAACCGAGCTGACTGAGGAAAAGCTGGCTGAGCTGCGCCAGAAAGACGTGCTCTCCGAGCTGATGGACGAGGTCGGCAAGGCCATGCCTGCGGCAAAGGCCGCCCTGATTGACGAGCGCGACATCTTCATGGCCGAGAAGATCAAAGCTGCGGCAGGGAGACGGGTGGTGGCGGTGGTCGGAGCTGGACACATGGCCGGGATCACGCGGGCCATGCAGGAGGACAACAGCGGCAGAATGGCGGAGATCAGCAGCATTCCTCCGGTAGGCAAAATCTGGCATGTCGTGGGCTGGTCAGTGCCTGCGGCGATTGTGCTTTCTATCGTGGTCATCGCTGTGCGGCAGGGTTTGGGCGAAGCCGGATCCAACGTTCTCTTCTGGGTGCTCGCCACTGGTCTGCCTGCCGCTGCCGGCGCAATCATGGCCTTGTCTCATCCGGCGACCATCCTTTCCGCCTTTGCCGCCGCGCCGATCACCACCCTCAGTCCGGTGATCGGCGTTGGGCATGTCTGCGCCTTTGTCCAAGTCATGGTTCAGCCGCCGGTGGTTAAAGAATTTGAGACCGTGGCCGCTGATATTGGCACCTTGCGCGGCTGGTGCCGGAACCGCCTTCTGCGTGTCTTTCTCGCCTTCCTGCTGCCTGGCTTCGGCGCGTCGCTCGGCACCTTCATGGGCGGCTGGAAGATTCTCACCAGCCTTTTCAGCTGAGGGCGTTTTTCTGCCTCCTTTCTTGCTCAACTGTTCTTTCTGCTGATCAAAAAGACAAGACCTGCGGGGAAGCATAGATTTCCCAAGCGTTGCAGGTCGCAATCTGGGTTTTCAGCCAAAATATGAATCTGTTTCTCCTCTGTTAAGCAAACAAATTATTGGCGCATTGCTTGACATTATTCCCCATGAATGATAACCATTATTATATGGTGATGACGACTAAGTGAACTCGAGCAGCGGCGCGCTGTCAGGCTGCCAAACTGGCTTTCCGGCTTTCATGCGCCACCTGCTGCGCTGATCTGCTCCCAAAAGCAGAGGATATGTTCAACCTGAAACCGCTGTCTATTCTATGGAGAGGTGCGCCATGCTGAATCTTGCAGAAATCCGACAAAACAGAACGCTGGCCAACAGTATTGACTGGGCGATGACCCCGGAAAAAGCTATTGAGATGTATCTGGAGTGGGGAACAGGATGGATCCGTGGCAACGATTTCGTTTCCAGTGCCAGCGATGAGAGCTATTATTTCGTCATCTACGACTGGGAGAAAGAGCCGCCGCTTGTCACCCTGCTGCACCGCACTGTTGCCGGGGCCGAAGAGCTGGCGAAGATCGAAGTGCCGAGAGAGCTTTTTGAGGCCTCCTGCAAAGAGGGCGGCATCAAGCCTGGCGGGACAGTCCAGCGTCTGAACCGTGATCTTCAGGAATGGCTGAATGTGCGTATTGAAGGGCCGCCGGTTGAATGGTTCGGCAGGGAACACTGAGACCGTCATTCTGGCAGAGACCGCTTTCCAGCTCGCAAATATCCCCTCTGTGGCGACACAGCAAAAGGCCGGATGGAAACATCCGGCCTTGTCATATTGTGCGGAGGCGCGGCGGCAGTCAGGCGGGAAAAGAGACTGCCGATGCGGGCCGGTCGTTATACTCGATACGAT
>NZ_JBLWEP010000130.1:0-6833 GCF_048287355.1 Candidatus Electronema sp. TJ | reverse complement strand
GGCACAGCGGACAAGCCTGTCGGCACGGTCTACATCGGCCTGCATCATGACAACACGACTCAAGCCAGCCTGCACCGTTTTTCCGGTAGCCGGAGCGAAATTCAGGAAATGGCGGCCACAGCGGCTTTGAACGCGCTGCGGCTGCGGCTGAGGGCAGAATGAAGCTGCTGGAGG
Source organism: Candidatus Electronema sp. TJ (assembly GCF_048287355.1). Taxonomy (NCBI): domain Bacteria; kingdom Pseudomonadati; phylum Thermodesulfobacteriota; class Desulfobulbia; order Desulfobulbales; family Desulfobulbaceae; genus Candidatus Electronema; species Candidatus Electronema sp. TJ. Next base: position 6,659 of record NZ_JBLWEP010000130.1, on the reverse strand, counting down.
CGGGAACACCTACCTCCTGCTGTGAACAAGATCATCAAGTTCAGTCACCGGCGAATGATACCCAGCCTGCATCATCCAGCGCAGCCATTCATTTCCTTCTGTCAGCGTGATGCGATTTTGTTTGACCAGAGCAGTTAAAACGCCAAGCGTTCCAGTGTAAGGAATGCGCAGCCGAACAGCCCATTGCCGCGCATCTCTGTCATCGGTGGCGATTTTCCAATTTCTTTGAGATGCAACGGCAAGACAAGAAGCTTCGCCACCGCCTAACTGTCTGCGCAGTTGCTGCAATTGATGCTGTTCGGAAAGAGTCAGCTGGATTTTCTTCAGCCAGCTCCAATCGCATTCTGGTATTCGTCTGAGTCTCACTCCAGTTTTAAGTTCATCAAACACCGCATCTGTTGTGGAGATATCCTCGAAAAATGCCTGAGCAATGAACGCAGGACGATGCACTGCGGCGAAGTTGGAAAGGACAGTGCAGTCAAGCAAGATCATTGGCAGTCGGCATTGTCTGCTGCTGCATTCCATTGCTCAATCGCCGCTGCTTCTGCGCGGGCTTCTTCCAAGCTGTCGGCACACATGCGGACAGGAATGCCCTGAATGCGGAACTGCTCTTCAAGCTCAAGGCGGTGCATTCCTAACAGTTCCGCCGCCTTGCCAAAATTAATCTCTTTGTCCATATACGCCCCGACCACCAGCAGCCAGCGCAGCTCGTTCTGCCGCGTCAGCAATTCCTCAAAGATTGTGTCAACAAGTTCTGGGTGATATTGGCGGGCTTTAACCAACTGATTATATGTCCATGCTTCAACCATGCTTTTGCTCCGTAGAGAAGATTGCCAATTCAATTGCTGTCGCGAGCTGTCACTTGCAAACAAGTGCGCAAGGTGGTTGAGCAAAGCCGAAACCGCCGCCGCCTTCGGCTCCGCTCAGGCAGCTTATGACAGACAAAAAGCAAAATCACTGTCCGCCGCGCACCAACCGAACCGCGCTGCCGTCGTCGCGGGGGTTGAAGTAGGAAAAGCCGTAGGCGAAATTTACGTACCACGCGTTGTCCGAGTAGCCAGTATACGGCGACCCGGACCGGACACCAGAACTTGGCGTGTTGGGAAAACGACTCAAATTGATTGCTGGAGCAGAACATTGCTCCTCAATAATGGAAACGAGTTCATTGATATTAGGCAATCTCCAATCTTTATGGCCTGCAAAACCGCCACTGTTGTTAACAATATCTGGCTGCTGTAGAGCACTTTGCCACGTGAATGAACCAGTGGCACCGCTTTCGCAGTTGTTCCCAGAAAGTCCTTCAAGACATTTTTTCCACATCAGGCCAGTCTTGCTGTCTGTGATGGTGCCGTCGCCATTGTCAACAAGCTGGCTATCTGACGTTGAGGCTGGAATGGACTCTGGTTTGCAAGTCTGTGCGGCATGAACACCTGCTGTGGGCAACATGCAGCAGAGTAACAAAAAATATCTCTTCATAGAAATGGAAAGTTGATGATCATCGCTTCACGGCGGTTGAGCGGAGTCGAAACCGCCGATCTTCCGGCTTTACTCGGATGCCAAACCGCTGCCTTTGGCTCCGCTCAGGCAGCTTAAAGCAAAAAAGCAACATCACTGTCCGCCGCGCACCAGACGGACCGCGCCGTAGCCGCTGTCGCGGTCGCTGAAGTCGGAAAGCCCGCGACCGAAATTGACGATCCGCCCGTAGTCCGAGTAGCCAGCAAGCGGCGACCCGGACCAATACCAACCGTTCGTCGTATCGGGAAAATAGCTGATGTCTATTGTCGGACTATAGCGACCACGATGAACAAGCCCCTCCAATTCCTTCCGAGTCGGCATACGCCAGTCCGATGCCCCACACCAGCCAGCAGCATTCACCCGGTTCACATACGCCTGCGTGTTGCAGAACGTGGCAGCATTGCTGCTGTCATAACCATAACAAGTATTGCCGCCATTATCGGCTGAACCATCCGCACCGCCGTTCGTCGTCGGATTAGTATTGTACCACGTATAAGTGTCATCCTTATCATGCAGCCCGCCATCATCCGTCTTCACCTCCCAAATCAGGCCAGTGACATTGTCCTTCACGCAAGCCCACGGCGTGGTGGCGTAATCCGCGCTTTGATCAGCCAGCGGCATTCCATTGCTGTCCAATTTCGTATAGCTGAATCCGACATGGCCGTCGCTGTCGTCATTGTGGGTCACATCCCGGCCATGCGAGCAGTCCTGCGCCGCAACCACGTTGTCGCCGTCCGGTGTGGTGGAAGCAATGCAAGCTGTGTTGTTCCCGGAAGCGTAATTGCCGCTCCATGTTATGCCGGTGTCATTCAACGGTACCATGCGGATGTCATCATTGATAATAGTTCCAGTTGCGCTCGTATTGGCAAGAGTCAAATTTACAGGACTGGAAAGCCGGAGTGAAAATGTCTCGTTCGGTTCAATCTCTGTATCTCCTTTGACAGTCACTCTTACTTTCTCTGAGGTGGAGCCGCCAAAGAAAATTACTGTTCCAGACTGAGCAACGTAATCATTGCCTGCCGTTGTCGCAGTTGAGTCTTGAGTTCTATAGTTGACAGCAGCAGATTTATGAAATTGACTCAACGAAAGAGTGAACTCGATTTGCTTCGTGCCGCTGTTTCCTTCTATTACTTTGCCCCCTGTCAAGGTCAGTACAGCATTTTGAACAAGATCATCGCTGCCGTCCAGCGGATCCGTGCCGTCAATAATCTCCTGCCAGTCGGATACGCCGCCGCCGTCGCTGTCTGCCTCAGTCGGGTTCGTTCCAAGGCTAAACTCTGCCGCGTTGTCCAGCTCATCGCCGTCATCATCTCCGGCAGGATTGGAAATCCCGAAGCGGCTTTCCCAATAATCCGGCAATCCATTCTCATCCGCATCCGGCAAAGAGAGCGGCACTTCAGCAACCTGCCGGACAAACCAGCCCAGCTTGCTGTAGCCGCCCAGCCGCACGGTGAAATCACCCGCTTGCTTAGGAATGAACCAATGCTCGGCAAGGGTTTCATCCAGCGGCGTGATGGCATACTGCCGGTCAGTGATCACCTTCGGCTCTGTCCACGCTTGGAAGGGATTGAGCTTCCAGCCGAAGAGCGGCGTGACGTAATCTGTCGCCGTGCCGCTGATCAAAATCGCCCGTGAATCCGGCGGATTGTCTGGTTCCTCGTCCGCAGCCGCCGTCAAGGTCGGCAGAGAATACATTTTGCCTTCAGCCCTTGTGATCGGATGGAAGAGCTTGAATTTGTCTGTCTCGGTGTAGGAAACATTTTCCGGCCAAGAAGCGATATTGTAATCCAAAACATGCAGACCTGCATAGAGCCGCATGTCAAGCGCAACCCCGGCATTGACATACGGGAACCAGTAATCCAGATCGGTCAGATAATTGCCGTTGCTGTCCTGATATTTGAACTGCCCGTGCAGGGCTGCTTCGGCATACAGCGACGGCTCCAAGATCATTCTGCCGGAAGCCGCCTCGTAAAAATGAATTTGCAGATCAGGCAGCAGGGTCAGGCTGATTTCCGCATCCGCGTCCGCTTCGCCTTCAATGCGGAAGGTGTATTTCGGCTTGAAATTCTTCACTTCCTGCCATACGCCGTTCCGATACTGCACACCGAATGAGGTGTCAGGAAAGGCAAGCTCCATGAACTTGGTCAGCTTGGCCGCGCCGCCGATGTGGCCGTCGAGCCGGGCATCCATCTTGAAACTGCCGCGCACCACCACCGGCACTCCGCCGACAGGAAACATTTTGACAAAACTGCGCGGCTCCAGCAGCGTCACGGTCTTGCTCAAGTTGCCTGCCGCATTGGCGGTGATGGTCAGCGTGTTGGACAGGGCGATATTGGCCTTGGCGACGAGATCAGCCTTTTGCAGCGTGGTGCCGGATAGTTGCAGATCAAGGTTCAGCTCCGGCTCAAAGGTCATTTTCGCCTCATTGGTGACGCTGAAATCACCGCTGAAGGTCACGTTCTTCTCCTCATCCGCCACTTCCATGCGGCCCTGATGAACATAGATGGGAATTTTCATCTCCAGCACATCTTCCCAGCGCGACCAAATCTCGCCACCGTTGCATTCGTCGCCAAGTTTGTCAACATAAACTAAGACGTATGCCTCATAAGGCCGATTCTTGTCGTCAATATACTTTTCATCCGGCGCAAAACTCAGTTCAAGCGAGCCGCTCAACTTGTCACGAGCCAACGATTCAACTGCGGTCGGCGGCGGCAGTTTGGCCAGCTCAGGATCGTCATGGGTGAATTCCGCCAAGACGATCTTGCATATTTCTCTGCCTTGCGAGCCATAGTCATACTTCAGCCGCGCTTGCACCGTTTCTTTCACTGGCTTCCAAGGCATCACAGCAATATATTGCGGCCCGGTCATGTTGGTGTAATGACCAGTGACAGATTGCTCCATGCGGGGAGAGGATGCGGCGGTGAGCTTTCCTGACGCGCTGCTGAAGAGCCTGCCGTCTTTGTCCGCCGGATTGGAATCGGTCAAGGTCAGGCCGCTGGCCTCCCAAGAATGCTGCCGGGCTGATGCTCCAGCTCCTGCCGCCGCCCGCAGCATCGCCGGAACTGGACTGCCTTCAGGCACTCTGGCAATCTTAACGGTGGTGGAAACCTCGTACTGCTCCAGCACCTCGTTGAGAGAGGCTGCCGCTGTCTGCGCTGTCACAAAGCCATTGGCTGCGCTGGCGGAAACAACTTTGCGCAGATAGCCGCTGCCGACACTGCTGGCTATATACGAACCGGCAGCAGGTGTTTGGTTCGATGAATAGGTGACCGTGTCCGGCGTGACTGCCGGATTCTGGCTTTCCGTTTGCTCGGCAAGAATTGCCGACGTACGGACTGCCTCTGTTGCCACGGTGCGGATTGCAAGCCGGTTGCTCCAGCTTTCATTGCCGCTGCCATCCGCCGCCGCAATCAAAACGAAATATTGCGTGTTCGCCTGAAGCCCGGTGGCTGTCAAGGTCTCCTTGCCGACCACTGTTCCTTTGGCTGTGGCTGCCGAGGGCAGAAAATTTTCGGCGGTTGAGACGTGGAGCGTGTATCGGATCTGCGAGGCGGGAGTCTGGATGTCTTGCGAGGGAAGCCAGTCTACGGTCAAGCTGTCCGCGCTGCCGGAGCTGACTGAGATCAGCTTGACCATCGTGTTCATGTCGCCGTAACTGCTGCCGCTTTTTTTCGCCAGCAGCGGCGGGAGCATCAGCAGGAGTTTGCCGGAGTGAGAAGCCGTGCTGGAAACGAAAATGATCAGAACGCTGACGGCGAGAACGGAAAGGCGGCGAGGCTGCATTGCGGCTCCTGTTGTTGCTGCGCAGGACAGGGAGAGTAACCGAAAGCCGATACAATATTGCGCAGCAAAAATAATGTCAAGAACAATATAATCAACCGTAAGAAAAAAGTAAATTCAACAAGTACGCTGAGGAATCCAAAAATTGGTTGTCCGAGTCCAGATCTATCGCCGCCTAAGATTGATCGGGATTACGGCAGCCGCCTTCTGGAGGCTGTCAGTTCGAATCCCAGCAGCAGCAAAGCCGCCAGCGCGGGCCAGGCGAACAAATCCCGGTGATTGGAAAACTGCCGCGTTTTTCTGACCGTGGTCTCCATGGCGTTGATCTCCTCGTAGATGCGCGCCAGAGAGGCGGTGTCCGTGGCCCGGAAATATTTCGCTCTAGTCATGGCCGCAACCTTTGTCAGCGTCTCCTCATCGATGTCCACTTTGGCCTGAACCATCCGGGTTCGGCCAAATTGATCTTCCACCGGCATCGGTGCCATGCCGCTGCTGCCTGCGCCGACCGCATAGACCTTGATCTTCATCACTGCGGCTGCTTCCGCCGCTGCGAGCGGGGCAATTTTGCCCGCATTGCTCACTCCGTCGGTGAGCAGGATGAGGATGCGCGATTTGGCCTGCTGATCGCGCAGGCGGTTCACGCCGGAAGCAATGGCCGAGCCGATGGCCGTGCCGTCCTCAATCATGCCGATGCGCAGCGAATTCAGCCGCTGCCGCAGCCAGTCGTGATCAAGGGTCAGCGGACAGACGAGATACGGCCTGCCTGCGAAGGCCACCAGGCCGATGCGGTCGCTGGGCCGATCGCTGATGAATTTGGCCATCACGGATTTGACCACGTCCAGCCGGTTGGCCTCCCTGTCATTCAGTTTGAAATCCAAAGCCTGCATCGAGCCGGAGATGTCCACGGCCAGCAGAATGTCAATGCCGGAAGCCTCTGTCTCGGCATTGGTGCGGCCCCACTGCGGACGGGCCAGGGCAATGATCAGCAGGCCGACAGCAGCCAGCCGCAGCAAAACCAGCAGCCCGCCGGGACTGACCTTGCGGCTGGCGGCAATGAGCCGCACCGCCGAGACCGAGGAAAAAAGCAGGGCCGGAGCCTGGCCGCTTTTGCCGCGCAGCCAAGCCAGCAGCGGCAGGATGAGCAGCAGCCAGAGAAGCTGCGGATCGGCGAAACGGAAGCTGTTCATAATACCTTGTGCATAGAAACCGCCCAAGCCGCGCGGCGCGGGCGTTTTTGGCATGATGCGCCGCGCTCCGTAGATACTGTTGTCCGCGTCAAGCCCTATGCATGGCGGGATCGAACATTTTGCCTGATTTGAGGATGCCGACAGCGACCTGAACGAGCTTTCGCATCATGGCGCAGA
>NZ_JBLWEP010000129.1:2638-6833 GCF_048287355.1 Candidatus Electronema sp. TJ | reverse complement strand
GCCGTCAGGCTGGCAAGGGCGTGATCATCGCCGGTCTGGTTATTGCACTCTATCTTTTTTTCACCAGCAATCCCTCGAAGCTGCTGCACACAGCGGCCCACCGCGCCGCGCCGGTGAGTATTGACGAAATCGGCATTCGTCTGCTCTCGACCAGCAACGGTTTTATCGTGCCGTTCGAGGTGGTGTCGCTGCTGCTCTTGGCAGCCTTGATCGGTGCGGTAGTGCTGTCCCGCCGGGAGAATAAAAAGGAGGACAAGCCATGACCTTGGCCAACTGCATCGCCCTGTCGCTGCTGCTCTGCGCGATCGGCATTTTTGGTATGCTGACCCGGCGCAACCTGCTCGGCATTCTGCTTTCGGTTGAGATCATTCTCAACGGCGCGAACATCAACTTCGCCGCCTTCGCTCATTTCCGGGCCGCTGATCCGGTCGCCGGAGCGGTCTTCCCGGTCTTTGTCATGGCTGTTTCCGCCTGTGAAATCGCCGTGGCCTTGGCCATCATCATTTCCATGTACCGCCGCAAGAAACGGCTGGATGTGTACCGGATGGAGGAACTTCATGGCTGATTTCATCTTTTCCCACAGCTACCTGATCCTGCTCTTTCCGCTCTTCAGCTTTGCAATCATCGGACTGCTGCATCTCAATTCAGATAACAAGTTTGTCGCCAAGTTCGCCATTGCGATGTCGAGCCTGTCGCTCGGCTATGCCCTGCTGACGGTGCTGGCCTACCTGAGTCAACCGAAGCACACCCTGCTCGGTTATGACGCAGCTTGGCTCAACTTTGCGCCCGGCCTGACCGCCAACTTGGGCATGTATCTTGACCCGATTTCGGTGATGATGCTGGTGGTGGTCACCGTGATTTCCCTGCTGGTGAATATTTATTCGGTCGGCTACATGAAAGGCGACCGCTCCTTCAACCGCTTCTTCGCCCTGCTGGCCCTGTTCACCTTCTCAATGCTCGGCTTGGTCACGTCCGGCAACATCTTCCAGATGTTTGTTTTCTGGGAGCTGGTCGGCGTGTCATCCTATTCGCTGATTGGTTTTTGGTACGAGAAGCCATCGGCAGTGGCGGCTTCAAAAAAGGCTTTCATCATCACCCGTTTCGCCGATGCCTTCTTCCTTATGGGCATCCTGCTGGTCAGCTTTTACAGCCAGACCTTCAGCTTCCAAGCACTGAACAGCCCGTCCACCGCCTTGCTGCTAAAAGAGGCTGGCGTGCTCACCCTCGGTACGCTGCTGATTTTCACTGGCGGCTGGGGCAAGTCGGCGATGTTCCCGCTCCATGTCTGGCTGCCGGATGCAATGGAAGGCCCGACCCCGGTTTCTTCGATCATCCACTCCGCGACGATGGTTGTGGCCGGTGTCTATCTGACGGCCCGCATGTTCCCGCTTTTCGCCGCCGCCGAGACGACGCTTTTCGTCATCCAGTGCATTGGCGCGTTCACCGCCTTGTTTGCGGCAGTCATCGCCATCACCCAGATAGACATCAAGCGCATCCTCGCTTTCTCCACGCTCTCGCAGCTTGGCTACATGATCTTCTCGCTCGGCGCGGCCAAGGTTTGCGCGGAAAGCGGTCATCACGGCGCAGATGTCAATCCGCTCGGCTTTTCCGCCGCGATGTATCACGTCTTCACCCACGCCTTCTTCAAGTGTATGCTCTTCCTTGGCGCAGGCGCGGTGATTCACGCTGTCCACAGCAACGACATCCTCAAGATGGGCGGCCTGAAGCAGCTTATGCCGAAAACCTACTGGTCGCTTTTCGCTGCCTGCCTTGCCATTGCGGGCGTGTTCCCCTTGAGCGGCTTTTGGTCGAAGGACGCGATATTGCTCGCTGCTTTGCAGTCGGGACATTGGTTCACCTTCTTGGTTGGTCTGATCACCGGCGGCTTGACCGCGTTCTACATGTTCCGCTTCTTCTTCCTGATTTTCCACGGCGAGGCCCGCTCGCACCTGCATCATGTCCATGAAGACCCTTGGATGACTTGGCCGATTGTCGCCCTGACTGTGCCGACCATTTTTGCCGGTCTGCTGGAGCATTCCTTTGTTGCCAAGGTGCTGCCGCCTCATCTCGGCGAGGCAGGCCATTTCGCGCATCCGGCTTGGCTGCCTTGGCTGGCGACACTGGCTGCGCTGACCGGCATCGGCTGCGCGTGGCTGCTCTATGGCTCAGGCAAGACAGAGAAGGCCGCCACGCTGCAAAAGGTTTTCGGCCCGATCCACACTGTGGTGCAGAACAAATTCTACATTGACGAGCTGTATCTCTTCATCACCCACAAGATCATCTTCAACTGCGTCGCCGCGCCGATTAAGTGGTTTGATCGCAATGTCGTTGATGGCACGATGAATCTCTGCGGCTGGCTGCTGCATCTGGGCGGCAAAGGCGTGCGGCTGGTGCAGAACGGGGAGCTGCATCTGTATCTCGGCGCGACGATGCTTGGTTTGATTGCGCTGCTGGTTATGGGCAGATAATAAAACCAGAAGCGCGGCAAAGAGCTGACGATGCAGCAGGCATCAGCATAGGAAGATGCTGAAATGGTTCTTGGTGTGGGCTGACCTGATTCTTTTCATGCATTGCGTTTTGTTTGCTGACTCAGCATTCGCACTTAACAAAAATGAACTTCGAGAGATCAATAACCGCGTCAACGCGTTGGTGATATTGTTAAGCGATAATTCGGCAGATGAATATCAAGAAGCACGGGAAATTGCCGAACTTGATCTTGATAATGATGGGCATAAGCTCATAACAGCCCTTTTTTCAATTGAGGGGTTCAACGGCGGCAATGGCCATGTGCAATACTTGGCAGTTTTCGTAGATCGTTATGAAGGGATAAGTACCCGTCCAACACGATTGACACTGCTTGATTTCACTCCGGTCGGAAGCAAGGGCTGGCGTTCTCTCTGTTGTTTCAGCAGCATTCGATTGGTTCAGAATGAAGTGGAAATTAATTTTGACACTAAGGAATATGGGACTGATGATCCAAGTTGCTGTCCAAGCGTCGCATCTCATGCTGTTTATAGAATGAAGATAGATGAGATAACTGGTCGGTTGCGGGAGATAACTGCCCAGTTAAGCGATGCACCGCACGGTGCAAGTGAATGCTGCCGTTGACCTGTAATGGAAAGAAGGAATGATTTCTTCCGGTACTGATGAACAGGAACAAGCACTACTACATCTTGCTTCCGGCAAGATGACTCAGGAAGAATTTATTGCATGGCCGCGAAATAAGGTCAGCTACAGAAAATCAAAATGAAACAAACCACCGCCAACCTCTGCGAACCCAGCAACGGAGTTTTTTTATGAACGGATCATTTCTGCTCACCTTGATCTGGGCTGTCCCTTTTCTCACCGCGCTGGTTTCCCTGCCAGTTGACCGCGATGACCACCGGCGTATCAAAAAGATTTCGCTGGCCGGGAACCTGATCAACCTGCTGCTGGTGATCGGCCTGACCTTCGCCTTCATCAGCGCGTCAGCGGAACATCCGGCAGCGGCAGGAGCGAAACTCAGTCAGTTCCACTTTACCGCCAAGACGGTCTGGCTCCAGATACTGAACATCGAGTACAACATCGGCGTGGATGCCATCTCGGTGCTGATGATGTTGCTCACGGCTATCGTCATCTTCTGTGGGGTGTTGGCGAGCTGGGGCGTGGAGAAACAGGCCAAGGAGTTCTTTGTCCTCCTCAATGTGCTGGTGGCCGGGGTGTACGGCGTGTTCATCTCCCTCGACCTTTTTACCTTCTTTGTCTTCTACGAGATCGCGGTGCTGCCGATGTACCTGCTCATTGGTCTCTGGGGCACGGGCAAGAAGGAATACTCAGCCATGAAGTTGACCCTGATGCTGGTGGCTGGCTCGGCCTTCATCCTCGCGGGCATCTTGGGCCTCTATTTTGAATCCGGCATCAACAGCTTTGACCTCCAGAAGCTGGCTCAGGCCACGTTCTCGCCGGAATTCCAATACTGGGCTTTCCCGATAATCTTCCTCGGCTTCGGCGTGCTGGGCGCGATCTTTCCCTTCCACACTTGGTCGCCAGACGGCCACGCCTCCGCGCCCACCGCCGTGTCCATGCTCCATGCTGGCGTGCTGATGAAGCTCGGCGGCTACGGCTGCCTGCGGGTCGGCATGTATCTGCTGCCGGAAGGCGCGAACATGTGGATGTCCTTCTTCCTAGTGCTGGTCACCATCAACGTGCTCTACGG
>NZ_JBLWEP010000129.1:0-2348 GCF_048287355.1 Candidatus Electronema sp. TJ | reverse complement strand
TGCCTGGTTTATCGGGTTTTGTCGCTGAGGCCAACGTCTTTGTCGGTGCCTTTGCCAATCCTGCGCCGCTCTACCGCTTCTGCACGGTGCTGGCCGTGCTCTCCATTGTGGTGACAGCGGTCTATGTTCTGCGGGCGGTCAATGGTTTGGTCAACGGGCCGATTTCCGACCATTACAAGACCCTGACCGATGCCTCTCTGATTGAAAAAATCCCGGTGACGATCCTGCTCTTCTGTCTCTTCGCCATGGGCATCCTGCCCGGCTGGATTGTCGAGCTGGTCAACGGCGCGGTGCATCCCATTTACAACAACCTGATGCGTTAATCCCATGAAACTCCTCTTGCCGGATATCCTCCTTGTCCTGCTGGCCGCCCTGATCATGGGCTATGATCTGTACCGAGGTAAAGTCAACCTGACCTCGACCGCGCCGTTTCATTTTGCTTGGCTGGGACTCTGCGCCATCTTCGTTGTCCTGCTGCGCCTGCCGTATGATCAGACGGTGCTGTATCCGGGCGGCTATTTAGTCAGCGGCACCGCGCTGCTGTTCAAGCAGGTCTTTGTGCTCTCCGCGCTCTTCACCGTGCTGCTCTCCGGGCCGTATTTCACGCCGGGCGACAACAAGCGGGGCACGCTCCGGCACCGCAGCGAGTTCCTGACCATCATTCTGCTTTGCACCTGCGGCATGTTCACTGTGGTTTCCGCCACCGACCTGCTGACCCTGTTCATCGGCATAGAGCTGTCCGCGATCCCGCTCTACATCCTCAGCGGTTTCTACAAGGAAGACGCGCTGTCGCTGGAAGCCTCAACCAAGTACATGATAATGGGCGCGGTCTCAACCGGCCTGATGCTTTTCGGCATGTCCTTCCTCTACGGCGCGGCAGGGTCGGTCAGCTTTGATGCTCTGGCGAAAGCCTGCGCCGCCAATCCCAGCGAACCGCTGCTCCGCTTGGGCGTGCTCTTTGTTCTGGCCGCCATCGGCTTCAAGCTGACCGTTTTCCCCTTCCATATGTGGGCACCGGATGTCTATGATGGCGCACCAACTCCGGTCACAGCCTTTATCTCTGTCTCTTCCAAGGCAGTGGCAATCGCCTTTCTCCTCGCCTTGCTCTACGGCCCCTTAGCTGCCCTGCATAACCAGCTCCAACCGGTCATTTTGATTCTCGCTGCCGCCACCATGACCGTGGGCAATCTCGGCGCACTCAAGCAGGAACGGCTGCGCCGCTTCATGGCCTACTCTTCCATCGCTCAGGCCGGATATATCATCATGGCTCTGAGCGGCACGGCAGGCATAGCCCGCTCTTCGATCATCTTCTATCTCTTCGTCTATGCTGCGGCCAACTACGCCATCTTCTTTATCCTTGCCGCAATTGGCCGCGACGGGGACGAGCAGCGCAGCGGTCTGCAAGGCTTGGGCAAAAACAACCCGGTGCTGGCTGCGGTGCTGATGCTCACCGCCTTCTCGCTGGCTGGAATTCCTCCTTTGGCGGGTTTCATGGGCAAGTTCTTCCTTTTCGCCGCTGCGGCTAAACAGGGATATTATGCGATGGTGGTTTTCGCCGCCCTTAATTCCACTATATCCCTGTATTACTACCTGCTGCTGGTGAAAGAAGCCTATATCATTGAGCCAGAGACTGCGCGGAAACCGCTGGAGCTGGACGGCGTGCAGTTCATCAGCCTTTTCCTGCTGACTGCGGCAATGTTGTTGGCAGGCATCCTGCCGTCAATCAGCGGCGATATCTTGGCGGTGGCCGGATGAAAACGAAAGCTCTCCTTCTCCTCAGCGCGGCGGCAGTGCTGCTGCGCAGTCCGGCTTCAGCGGCGGACAAGATCAGCTCTGCTATTCTTCAAAAAGGCTCAACAAGCTGGGATGGCGGCGCGTTCGCCTATCCGCAGGGACAGCCGGAGATGACTGTGCAGCGCATCACTGTCAAGACGGACGGTAAAGAGGTTGAGCTGCCGGTGCATTGCCATCCGGTGCCGATAGCTGGCTATGTGCTGAAGGGCAGCGTCAAGGTGGTCACTTCTTCAGCTGGCAAAAGCAGGCTGTTCAAGGCTGGAGAAGCTCTCATCGAGGTGTCGAACACATGGCACAAAGGCATATTTGCTGAAGACACCGAGCTGCTGGTCTTTTACGCCGGGAAAGAAGGCGTGCCGCTGTCAGTGAAGCAGGTCGAAAGCTCGTTTTTTGCCAGCAAGTGCCGATAAAGAGAAAGCAAGCCCGCCTTTCGTGTTCAAACAACCAATAAAGCCCCTTCCGGCACATGCTGGAAGGGGCTTTATTAGTTTCAACCCAAGTTGTGACCTCTGCTGTTCACGGAAAAGTTTCTTGCGGATGCCGGGCGGAAGGAG
>NZ_JBLWEP010000128.1:0-6848 GCF_048287355.1 Candidatus Electronema sp. TJ | reverse complement strand
ATGATGCGACCGTGCTTTGCGGAGAAAAAAGCTGCATAAGACTCAGAACATGCTGACAGCGGGGCGAACAAAGGCTGCTGTCTGCGTTACAGGCGACATTCACGGCTGCGGCGGCTCGCTTGCGGCCTTGCTGCCTTTGATTGAGGAGCAGGCGGAGTCATTTGTCTTTCTCGGCGATTACATTGACCGAGGCCCGGACTCAAAAGGCGTGATTGATCAGCTGCTCGACTTCCGCCGCCGAAAGCCTCGCACAATCTTCCTGATGGGCAACCACGAGCGGATATTGCTCGACGTTCTTGAAGGACGGCATGACAGCACTTTCTTTTTACATGCAGGCGGCGAAGCGACGCTTGCCAGCTATGGCCTTCCGTCTGACGCAGACCCGGCTGCGCTGCGGACGATGCTGCCGCCGGAGCATCTGACCTTTCTCAGCAACCTGCTCATGCTGTGGGAAAATGAGCAGTGCATCTGCGTTCATGCCGGTTTGGAGCCGGGTTTGCATCTCAGCCGCCAAAGCCCAGGCTGCTGCCTCTGGGTGCGGGACGAATTCATCCGCAGTCGGCACGATTTCGGCAAAACCGTGGTCTTTGGCCACACGGTTTTTGTCAAACCGCTGCTGCTGCGGGACAAAATCGGCATCGACACAGGCGCGGTCTACGGCGGCAGGCTGACTGCGCTGCTTTTGCCGCAGCGCGAGTTCATTTCCGTGCCTGGCCAGCGTTGTTCAAACCGGCCAGAATTCTCTGGCGATCAAAATGGCCTGCTCCAAGGCAGGGCATTTGACCTTCGTTTTAGCCTGAGCCAACTCTTCCGCTTTTTCCGCTGAAAGATTGACCGGCCAGCCCGCAATCGGCTCACCTGACAATTCAGCCAGCACAGCCAACGCGCCAAGACGGATGGCGTTCAGATTATAACCGCCTTCCAAGGTCACCAGCAGCCTGCCTTTGCAGACTTCCGCCGCGATTTCCACCATCTTCCGGGTCATCCACGCAATGCCTTCTGGACTCACCTGCATGTCTCCGAGCGGATCGCCTTTGCAAATGTCAAAACCGCAGGAGATCAGGATTAGCTCCGGCTGATATGCCCGCGCCACAGGCACAACCAGCTCGTTGAAGACACGGGCGTATTCCAAATCGCCTTGACCGCCGGGCAGCGGCACATTGATTGTATGCCCTTCGCCTTTGTCCGTGCCGTTCTCCATCGCGGCACCGGTGCCGGGGTAGTAAGGATACTTGTGCACCGAGAGATACAGCACTTCCTGCATGTCATGAAAGCTTTCCTGCGTGCCGTTGCCGTGATGCAGGTCCCAGTCCACAATCATGATCCGCTGCAAAGCCAGATTCCGCATCGCCCAGCGCGCAGCCACGGCCACATTGTTGTAAAGACAGAAGCCCATCGAGCTTTCCTGCTCGGCATGATGACCAGGAGGGCGGACAAGACAGAAGGCGTTGTCCATTTCGCCCTGAAAGATGCGTCGGATGCCGTCAATCAATGCGCCGGCAGCCAGACAGGCGGCTTCATGCGAGCGGGCCGAGGCATGTGTGTCTGGATCAAGGGCGTGTGTCTCTTTTCCTTGCGTGGCTGCGACCCGCCGCACCAGTTCCGCCGAGTGATTGAGCCGCAGCGTGTCCAAATCTGCGGGCAGGAACTGCGGACGAAGAAAGCGGCGGCCAAGACCGTCCTTGTCCAAGGCCTCATAAATCACCCGCAGCCGCTCCGGCGACTCAGGATGACCATAACCCGGCTGATGCTGCAAAAAAAGTTCATCTCTGTATATTGCTGTCCTGCGCATCACGAATCCTCCGGCAGTCATAACACTGCTCTTCTGTCACAATCAGGTCCATCAGCTGGTCATGAGCCTCCAAGGGCACGTGCTCCGCCAGCTGCATTGCGTACGCCAGAGCGACGCGCAGAGCCTGCGGCGCGTCTTGGCTGAGAAAACGGTCATAGAAGCCGCCGCCGTAGCCAAGCCTGCCGCCGAACTGGTCAAAAACTGATCCGGGGATCAAAGCAAGGTCAATTGCTGCCGGATCAGCTGCCGTCTGCTCCTGCGTCGGCTCCAAAATGCCGAAACAACCCGGCGAAAGCTGCGCAGCCGGGTCAGTGATCCGCACCGCAGACAGCCTTTGCTCCTTGCGCAGGGTCAGCGGCACAGAAACGGTCTTTCCAGCAGCAAGAAAACGCTCGATCAGCGGCAGAGTCTCCACCTCGCTGCGGAAATGAACATAGATAAAAAGATGCCGGGCCTCGCGGACTGCCGGATGCTCAGTCAGCAGGGCGGCAATGCGGCTGCTTTTCTCGCTCCGGCTGATCGGATCAAGCTGATCACGCGCGGCGAGCGCGGCCCGGCGGAGCAGACAGCTGGTTATGGTGTTTGTCATTGGCGTTGCAGGCAAAAAAAATCGCAGCGGCCCAGTCCTCCGGGCGTTGCGATTCTTTGCAGAGGCAATATAAAGCAGGCGGAATCAGTACGAATGCGTGCCCAGAACCACCTGCACGCCGAATTTCTTCTCCAGATTCACCTTCAGGTCGTCATAAACAATCGGACAGCCTGCGGTCTCCATCGCCGCCTTGACGCAGGTGCCAAGATGCACCACTTCCATCGGCCTGCCGATGTTTGCAGTGGTTTCCTTCAGCAATTTGACACGCGGCACAGTCAAACCAGGGCAGCCGCCGCAGTCAGTCATCGCCACCAGCTCAATCTCCTCGTCTTTATAGCGGGCGAACTCGCCGTTTTTCTCAGCCATGCCTTTGTAGCACTTGGCGCAGGCGACGCAGGAATGATCTTTGATCTTTTTGCAGTACAGAATTGCGATTTTGGCCATTTGTTGCTCCTTTGCAGCCTGAAGGCTGCCGCCCTGTTCAGGGATGAAAGATGGAAGATGGAAAAATATCAAAACAGAGGGAAAAATGATCCTCTGGCGCATGCGGCTGCGGTTTTGAAGCGAGAATGCAATCCTGCGGCAATGCCGAACAGCAACCAAAACAACCCTGCCAAAGCCAGCCGCAGGGCGATGGTGACGCGCGCCGCGTCCTCAGCTCCTCTTTTCTCTACCCTGACACAGGAAGAAAGTCAACAAGATGCTGCGATCGGAAACAAAAAGGCCGACTCCACGAGGAATCGGCCTAAGAAAAGCAGCGCGGCCCTTTGATTGAACGCTGACCTCTACTTGTCCTCAAAAGCGCCTTCTTTCGTTTCAGCTTCCATGTCTTCAGCCACTTCGTAATAAGTGTGGCCAAAGACAGAAGCTGCGGCTCTGTAGGTGTAAACGATTTTCGCCTTGCGTGAATCTATTTGTGTGAACTTAAACTCCGGAGCAAGCTGGCGAAGCTCCAGCTCCTTTCTCAGACGGCCTGTCACGACCTCCTCATTCTGATATTTTTTCATGCTGTTGGCCTGCTCCTGAAGAAGATAGCCCACCTGTTTTTTTTCCAGCATGATCGCGCCGATCTGCCACGAGGGCACTCCGACGACGATGAGAATAAGAATGATGACAATATTGCGGACCATGTCTGCATCCTCCTGCAGTCAGAACTGCCTGAAAGAAATTTTGCTGCCTTTTTTCTATTATAATCTGGCCTGCTGGCCGTTGTCGAATGAAATCCCGCGCCGCCGCAGCAATCAACGGGTGCGGAAAGGGATCAGAAGGCGATGCCGCAGCTGCCGCGCCCGCCGGAGCATGAGGGCAAGCGTGTTTTGGCGCAGCAAGCGGCGCGGACGCGCTGGCCGCAGCCTTGCCCTTTCCCCTGCAAGCGACTTAAGCATTGAACTGGGCGCAGAAAAGGGATAGACTCTGAAAGGAGCCGCCGCAGGCGGTCGGTTTGAAGACAACGCAAGAACGCAATTGGCTATGCACCATCATTTTTCATCCATGCTGGCAGTTCTGCTGGTCGTCATCGCCGGAGTCACGGTGCTGATCATGCTGTATGACATGAACAGCAAAGCGGATGAGGACAAGGACGGCAAAAGCGGCTGGCTCGCGGCGCATCGCTTTTTGGGCTATCTTTTTCTGAGCCTTTTCGTTGTCATGCTGGTCTACATGGTGTTCAGCGCAGGCGGTCTTCAAGCCGACATACCCCTGAGCGGGCCGTCCATGCCTGCGATTGTGGTCGCTTTGCTGCTGGTCCCGCTGATTATGATCAAAGTGGCCATCGCCCGGCGCAGGTCGCAGATCAGCACCAAGCTCGTCCTGCTGGGAACAGCGATTTTCGGCCTTTCTTTTGGACTGACAGCGATCACGGCCAAATATTACGCCCTCAACGGCAACGGTTTTAAATACGCCTTTTCCAATGACGGGGAAAGGGAGCTTGTCAGCGTGGAGCCTGGACAGATCATCATGACCAGAAAATGCAGCAAGTGCCACAGTCTGGAGCGGGTCTACACCAGCACGGCCTCTGACTGGCTGCCTACTGTCCGCAAAATGGCGGAACTGGATTATCCCAACATCACCAGCACGGATGTCAAGCAGATTGTTGGCTATCTCAATCAGCAGCAGGAACGGCGGCAGATAAACAGCGAGGCGGAACGGGGCCGGAAGCTGATTTCCAGCAAATGCGGTGTCTGTCACAGCTTAGACAAAGTCTTCGGAGCTGACATGAACGAGCAGCACTGGAGCGAAACTGTCAGCAAGATGGTAAAAATCGTCGGCGATCCTGCGTATCTGTCTGAGCAGGAGAAACAAAGCATTGTCAAGTTTCTCAGCAGCCGTCAACGCTGGAAGGAACCGAGGAATGGGCAGACAAATGGGCCGCCGCCTGCCGAACCGCAGATTGACGAGATCAGAAAGCTGGTCGCCAAAAAATGCAGCGCAGGATGCCATGCTTTGGACCGGGTGCTGGGAATCACAGATAAAACAGAGGAGGCGTGGACCGAGACGGTCAACAGCATGATTGAAATCACCGGCGATCCTGAGTACCTGTCCAAGGAGGAGAAAGCGCGGATCATTGAGTTCCTCAGCCGTCCGCAGCAGCAGGAAAAGCCAAATAAAAACGAAGATGCCGTCCGGCCCAAGTCATCCAGTGCCGATCATCCGCTTGTCTCCCGCAAATGCGGACTCTGTCATGATTTGGAACGGGTGCATCAGGCTGAGAAAACCAAAGAAGAGTGGAAAGAGACCGTCAGCAGCATGGCGGAAAACACCGGCGACCCCAATTATCTTACCGAGCAGGAAAAGCAGGACATCATCACCATCATCAGCAGCTGGGAAGTGCTGAAATAGCCTGCGCCTCCTCCCGCCCAGAAGACATCATCAGAACACATTCAATCCGTTTCCTTCATGCTTGCCTATCCTGACATCGACCCGGTGATTTTTGCTGTCGGCCCCTTTGCGGTGCGATGGTACGGACTGATGTATGTTCTTGGCTTCACTGCTTCGTATCTTTTGGTCAGACAGCAGGCCCGGCGGCTCGGCTGGCAGCAGATGCTTGACCAGTTGGACAACCTTAATCTGGCCCTGATCGCCGGAGTGATCCTCGGCGGACGGCTGGGCTACGTGTTTTTTTACAATTCAGCCTATTACCTTGAGCATCCGGCGGAAATGATCGCCACGTGGCAGGGCGGCATGTCCTTTCACGGTGGGGTGATCGGCGTGCTGCTGGCCGGGCTGCTCTTCTGCCGCCGCGCCGGACTGAATTTCTGGCAGGGCGCGGATTTGTATGCGGTCACAGCCCCAATCGGCCTTGGCTTAGGCAGGATCGGCAATTTCTTCAACGGCGAGCTGTATGGCCGCGTCACAGATGCGCCGTGGGGCATGATTTTCCCCGGCGGCGGCGAGCTGCCCCGGCATCCTTCCCAGCTTTACGAGGCCCTTTTGGAAGGCTTGGTTCTCTTCTGCATCCTCTGGCCGCTGCGGGGCAAGCCGTGGCAACAAAATCAGCTTGGCGGACTGTGGCCGCATGGCTCGCTGCTGGTCTTGTTCCTGATCTGCTACGGCGTGTTCCGCTGGCTGATCGAATTCTTCCGCGAGCCGGATCCGCAGCTCGGCCTGCTGCTCTTCGGCATGAGCATGGGCCAGCTGCTCTGCGCGGCGATGATCGGCGCAGGGCTGATCCTGCACGCCGTCCTGCGGAAACAACAACACAAACCTGCCGCACAGTGAACATCATGCCCAAAAACATACCGCTCAACGAGCGGATCATTTTCGCCCTTGACGTGCCGAGCCATGAGGAGGCCATGCGCCTGATCGAGAGGCTGGACGGTGAAATCCGTTTCTTTAAAGTCGGCCTGCAACTCTTCATGGCGGGCTGGTTCAAGACCATTGACGCACTGGTTGAGCGCGGCTGCAAGGTGATGGTCGACTTGAAATTCTTCGACATCCCGGAAACGGTCAAGCTGACTGTCGGGCAGCTCTGCAACCGGGGCGTGACCTTCGCCACCGTGCACGGCAACGACCCGATTCTGCGGGCGGCAGCAGCGGCCAAGGGCGATCTGAAAATTCTCGCGGTCACGGTGCTGACCAGCTTCTGCGAGGAGGACATGCGGGAGATGGGCATGAGCGGCAGCATCGCCGATTTGGTGCTGCTGCGTTCGCGCAAGGCATTGGAGCTGGGCTGTGACGGCGTGGTGGCCTCTGCGCTGGAGGCCGGGCCGCTGCGCAGCGAGCTGGATGAGAATTTCCTTATCGTCACGCCGGGCATCCGTCCTGGCGCGAACGTTGACGACGGCAGCGACGATCAGAAGCGCATCGCCACGGCCAAGGATGCCATCCTCAGCGGCGCGGATTATGTGGTCATCGGCAGGCCGATCCGAGACAGCAAAGACCCGATCGCCCTGATCCGCAGCCTACAGCAGGAAATTGCCGCAGGGCTGGCGGCAAGAATAAGTTAGAGCCTGTTATGAACTCATCTCA